>JAEZFR010000426.1 GCA_023417285.1 Bacillota bacterium | reverse complement strand
GAGCTATTCCCTGAGTCTGCTCAAAGTTAATCTGTGCATTCTTATCCGTGATATTGCAGCGGTGAATTACTCCGAATTTGAGAACAAGGGCATTGAACTTGAAATTGACATTCCTGATGAAGCGGTTTATTGTATGCTGGATGAAAAGGAGTTCAGACGTGCGGTAAACAACCTTGTTGTCAACGCTTACACGCACAACGTAAAGGGTACGACTGTGCTGATAAAGGTGCATACCGAAAACGGCACGGTATTTGTTACGGTTGCTGACAACGGAGAAAAATTACCGCAGGAGCTTGTAGAAACAATGTTTGAGCCTTTTGTCAGCGGAAGTGCTTCACGGGAAAGTGGAAAAGGCAGCGGATTAGGACTTGCAATTTCAGCAAGGGTTGCGCAAATGCACGGAGGACGGCTGTATCTCAGCGAGGACATTGAGGGGTACAGTAAAGGGTTTGTTGCGGAGGTTGCAGCCGTAGCGTAATCTTCTTAAAATACTTTTATTGTTCATTGGTTTAATTAATCAATATCCATCTATTTTGATTTGTCCAATTTTAGCAGCAACTTCAACCTTAACTTCACCCTTTTTACCGCTAAACTGGTTATGGGAAACCGTTCCGTAACTATTAATGTCTAAGTCAGCATCAAGTGGAAAGTTTAGGCTTATGTTACCCTTGTCAGTTAGAAAGCTATAAGCTACACCTTTTTTTACATCTCCCTTGAAATATATATTTCCTTCGTGCAGAGCTATATTTGATTCACCATAAAGCTTTGCACAATCAACCCTTATACCTCCACTTTCACCTGTATAATCAATTAGTCCATCTAGCTCATTTATTTCACAATTTACACTATCTGAATCCACCACAAGGGCACCTATAAACCGGTCATTTAGCCTTAGCTCACCGTTCTTATGACTTATGTTCAGCTGTGTTATCTGACTAGGGATTTTAAGTATGACCTGGGTAAAAATATCCTTCTTATTACTCCTCCCAGAATATTTAACCGAAAAATTTACAACCTTATTCTTTTGATCACATTGAAGTTCAAACTTGTCCAACATTTTATTTAGCTCGTCAGTTTTCTTAGCAGCTCTTACTACATATTTAACATCATAAGATATTTCTTTACTTTCTGATGCAAATATCTGTAAATTCGAGGTATCTAACTCAATATTTAACGTGGATGTTCCTTTATCAAGTTTTAGTACATCACTCTTGTAACTGGTTGCTTCCTGTTTTGTTATTTTTTCGTTTTCTTGACTGCAGGCTGTTGTACATACAATCAATATAGCTGCTAGCATACAAAATAATATCCTTCTAATCATTTTGCCCCCTGGTAATCATTAAATAAATAGAATGATACCACGAATGGTCGAAGGCCTCAAATATTTCCTATATTCCCACTTTAATCTAATGTCTGCTTTACCCTCCACAGCTACCCTAGTTTTTGTCTACTTTGTAATAGGGACTCTGTAGCCAAAGCTTACCTTATCAAAGCTACCCTAGCTTTTGTCTACAGTTACAGTATCACCCCATGCCGCTTTACTGAACTTCTCTTCTGCTTCAACCAGATTCATCCCAAGAATTTTTATTTTTTCAATGTCACTTGTTCCAATATTTTTATTCCCGCAATCAAAAAGATATCTGATAGCTTGAGGTCTGAAGCCCAATAGCCTGGCACCAACAGTATCTGTAGCAACAGGATCAGTACCGGCAATAACTATTCCAGTGTGTCTTGGCAATCCCTTTGAAGGCCCTGTCCCTATCATGGCAGGGCTTGCACTTACTATTGACAGGTCAATAGGGATATTTTCTGCCATGGCAGTAATAAAACCATGTAATTCCTGATGTATTCCACATTGTTTTTTTGGATGTCCGTGTTGTTCAGCAGGAGGCCAGCTGAGAGCAATATTCTTTATTGCACCTGACATTGTTGCTTCCTCATGATACTTAAGCTGTGTGAACGAGATTATTACGGTTGCTTCGTCCAGCAAAGTATTTATCTTTGTAGTTGGAACCTTTTTGTGATTTAATTTTAGCTCTCTAAATGGGCCATGATTCAAGTCCACCAGTTCTACCTTCTCTTGTTGCAAGATTTCACTGAAGCCGACCTGCCTCATCACCTCCGGTGTTTCTCCGTCAGCCGTTCCAGTTGCTACAACTATCCTCTTGGGTGCTTTTGTTTTTACAATTCTAATAATCTCTCTTAAGCTTTCAGGACCTACAACTACGGCCTTGCTTGGACCTTTATTATTAACCCAGTTAGGGTCTATTACTACAACGTCCTGCTCTCCAATATAATCAAGGATACCAAGAAGTTCTACCGCCTCCCTAATAGCTTTTGCTTCATCATTATTCTTTGCTATTGCAACATTTGGGGTCATACACTTTCTATCTCTCATAATCCACCTCATAGAAATATTATTAAAGCATGTCTAGGTAATGATACGTAGTAGTATTTCCAATTATATGGATATAAAACGTCATTACCTAAATTAAAATATTTGATACTTAATCAAGGAAAACCATATACTTTTATCCTAAAACTTTCATTTTTACAAATAACAAAAAACGACCCCATTCTCATCCGAAAAAGGTCGTTTATTTAAAAAAATTAATTATTTTTTAGCTGTATTATGATTTGTATGCTGTATTATGGTTTGTTAATCACAAGATATTATGATTTGTTAATCACAAGATATTATGATTTGTTAATCGCAAGATACTATCACCAATAGGATACCTTCTGAAACCCTAACTGTTGCTTCATCCCACACAAACTCATTGCTGACTCCCCAGCTAGTTCCTAACTTCATAGTTGCATCCTTCAAAGGGTATTTCAAGCCTTTAGTGGTTACTCCCTTTGCCTCTGCAGTAACCGGAATTAGAGAAAGCCTTGAGCCTTCCTTTTTTGGTATAGTTATCTGATTGCGGCACATATAGATCTCATTCTTTTCATTAATTATATATGCCTTTATGTCTTTTTCAACTAGTGTACGAAGCATTAGTATATTGGATATAGAATGATCCATACGCGTACCCAATGCACCTATAAATACAATTTCATCAGCACCCTTAGCTACGGCAAGCTCCACGGCAAGCTCTGAGTCTGTCATGTCCTTTTCTGCTGGAAACTTTGACACCTCTATACCCTGATTCACAAAATAAAAGTAATCCTCTGAGCTTACCGAATCAAAATCGCCTACAAGTATATCTGGCTTTATACCCATTTGTTTAAGATGAGATGCTCCACCATCAACAGATATAATAAACTTAGCATCATCAAAAAAATGCTTAATGTTATCGTAATTTTCAACTGTACCGCTACAAACTATAGCTACCTTCATCAGTAAGCGTTCTCCTTCAGTTTTGCAATGGCAGCACCCACATCAGGGGCATTATAAACAGCAGAGCCGGCAACTATTACATTTGCCCCTGCTTTTGAAATTGTGTAAATATTATTCTCATCAATGCCTCCGTCCACCTCAATGTCTATGTTTATAGCACTTCTTATAAGCATATTTCTGAGGGAAGCTATTTTGCACGTACAGAAGTCCAGATACTTTTGCCCTCCAAAGCCAGGATTTACAGTCATTAGCAATACCATATCTATATCATGCAGGACATAGTCCAATAAAGATAATGAAGATGCCGGATTGAGAGCAACAGCTGCCTTCTTGCCAAAGGATTTAATTAGCTGTATTGTTCTATTGAGGTGTGTGCAAGCTTCGGCATGAACAGTAATGATATCTGCTCCTGCATTTGCAAATAATTCTATATAATTATCAGGATTGGACACCATTAGATGAACATCAAATGGCAAATCTGTTACATTCCTTACATGTTTAATAATTCCAGGTCCCAATGTTATATTCGGAACAAAATGTCCATCCATAACATCAATGTGAATCATATCTGCTCCATTTTCTGCAACCTTTTTTATTTCCTCCCCCAAGCAAGCAAAATTTGCAGATAATATTGATGGTGCTATCTTTACCATATACTCATCCCTTTCTTTGTTTAGCTTTCTTCCCATATTGCGGAATGCTTTTTAATTGAGTGTATAACTGAACGTATCTCTGATATCTCTCCTTAGACATTTCACCCTTTTCAACAGCCTCTTTTACAGGGCAGTCAGGCTCAGAGATATGGCTGCACGACGTGAATCTACAACTGCCAATATTTTTCCTTATTTCAGGATAATAATTTTCCAACTCATTATAAGGTATAATCAGCTCAAATGAACTAAAACCGGGTGTATCAGCAATATATCCTCCAAATTTCAACCCAAGAAGCTCAGCATGTCTTGTGGTGTGTTTTCCTCTTTCTATTTTGTCACTTACACTGCCTGTCTCCATAACCCATTCCTCAAGAATATGATTGAGTATGGTTGACTTGCCTACTCCGGATTGTCCAGCAAAAACGGTAGTTCTATCCTTTAGTCTTTCTTTTAAGGCCCTAAAACCAGTATTTCTAACAGAGCTTAACTCTATACAGTCATATCCTGCTAGACCGTAAATTTCACTAATCTCCTTATACATCTGTCCATCATCTAAATCGCATTTGTTTATGCAAATAATGACTTTTATATTTTTCATTTCAGCTGTGATTAAAAGCTTATCCAGTAGTAAAAAATCTGGATTGGGTGCTTTAGATGCAATAACAATTGCAATCTGGTCAATATTTGAAATGGCTGGACGAATCAACTCAGATTTTCTCTCTAGTATTTCATCAATATTGCCAAGCTTTTTTGAGCAATCCAATATACTAAAGACAACCTTGTCCCCTGGAACGGGAACAAGGCTATCCTTTCTAAATATTCCTCTTGGTTTACATTCATAGATGTTTTGGTCATCCTCGCTTCTAACATAATAGAAGCCTCCGATGCCCTTTAGTATTGTACCAAACGGCAAAATACTACCTCCTTATATGGGCTGATTATATCTATTCTATCAAATTATTTTAATTCTGTGACTGTGCGTTTGGGTCAGGGGTGGTACCAGGATTCTGGTTTCCTGTGGGCGTATCTCCACCTGTTTGCCCACCATTTTGGCCTCCAGTTTGACCACCATTGTTTGTACCTTCTCCCCCATTATTTTCACCGTTGCCATTTCCAGCGCCATTATTCCCTCCGTTATCAGGAGTTGTAACAGGTGGCGTAGTTTCCTCTTGTGGGGTGAGCCAAATACTTACTGTTTCACCTTCTAATACTTCCTCATATGCTACAGGAAGTTGTTTATTTACTATACCTTTCGTAACACCCGCAGGGAATATATTTCCAAGCCCAAGCTTTGCATCCGATAAGAGCTTTTGTGCATCAATCTCTGTCTTACCCACAAGGTTCGGAACCTTAGTTTTCTTAACTTCTTCTCCCCTACTAACATAAATAGTAACTTCAGTGTCAGGTGGAACCTGTTGGCCGCCTTCAGGACTGGTCCTGATGACATAGTTTGCAGGGACATCTTTATTATTTTCTCTCTCTATCCTCCATTTTAGTCCTGCAGAAGTAATTTCATTCTGAGCTTCCCTATATTCTTTTTCTCTAACATCAGGAACAGTTGCTAGCTTAGGTCCACTTGAAATAATTAGTTCTAAAGATGTGAAATTACCACTTTTATAGTCTTCCCCAGGCTTAATACTTTGGTCAATAATAATACCTTTTGGGAGCGTACTTTCTCTCCATACTGGGGTTATATTAAAGCCCTTTGCATCTAGTTGAGGCTTAACCTCATCATACATTTTGCCACGGTACTCTTCTATCTGAAATGTATCATTATTAGCTGGTTTAAATAGTACTGACCATGCCAAAACAATACCCAAGACTACAACTAATAAAACCGTTATACCAGCAATCCAATAGGTTACAGTATTCTTTTTCTTTTGCATCCGTTTGTCGTTAGAGACAGTACCACCTCTTGGTACATTGCTGCTTGTATCATTCACATTAATTAATGGCATTCTTATAGTACTTTGGCTATCAACATTCTGCATAGTTACAAATCCGCCCTGCGGTTGTATAAGAACATGGTTTAAATCATTCATCATTGCAGAAGCTGACTGATATCTAATATTTTGATCCTTTTGAATAGCCTTCATGATAATTTCATTTACGCCATAAGGCAGTGAAGGAACAATTTTTACTGGCTCAATTGGTTTTTCTTGAATATGCTTAAGTGCAACAGAAACAGGAGAATCGCCGTCAAATGGAACTCTGCCAGTAACCATTTCATACAAGGCAATACCAAGGGAATATAAATCTGATTTTTCATCTATAAAACCGCCCCTTGCCTGTTCGGGAGAGAAGTAGTGAACAGACCCTATTGTACTGCCCACCATTGTTATTGTTGATGAAGTAACAGCCCGTGCAATACCGAAATCCGTAACCTTCGCAATACCCTCTTTAGTTAATAAAATATTGTGGGGCTTAATATCCCTATGTACAATATTATTCTTATGAGCGTGTTCAATTGCAGAGCAAATTTGAGCGGTAATCTTGACTGCATCCTTCCAATCCAAAGCGCCATTTTTGGTGATATACTCCTTTAATGTAAGCCCATCAATGTATTCCATAACTATATAATGTAAGTCTTCCTCATGTCCCACATCATATATTGAAACAACATTTGGATGGGATAAGCTTGCAACCGCCTGTGCTTCAATCCTGAATCTTTTTACAAACTCTTCGTCATTTGTAAATTCTGACCTTAATATCTTAATAGCAACAAACCTGTTTAGCAGAGTGCATTTTGCCTTAAATACAACTGCCATACCGCCTCCGCCTATCTTTTCTAACAAAAGGTATCTATTCCCAAGCATCTGGCCTTCCATCATTTTTGCAATCATTCCTTTCAGATTATCGTTGATGTAAACAAAAAATCACCTATATCTTACCTAAAATTACGGTGATATTATCTTCCCCGCCATTATTATTTGCAGTTTCAACCAAAGTATCACATGCTTTTTGTAAATCATCTGCATTATTTATTATATCCAGCATTTGTTCATCAATAAGCATGTTTGTAAGTCCGTCCGTGCACAGCAGCACTACGTCCTCTTCTTTGACATCTACCTCATATGTATCAACTTGTAAGTCCAACTCATAGCCAACAGCCCTAGTGATCAAGTTCTTTTTTGGATGATTTTGAGCTTCATCACGAGTAATGGAACCATTCTTTACCAACTCTTCAATGAATGAGTGATCCCATGTAAGCTTGTTGATTGAACCCTGTCGTATAAGGTACACCCTACTATCACCTACATGTCCTATATAAAGCTTTCGATTTTTGAAAACAGCAATAATAAGAGTAGTACCCATTCCTCTTGTTGAATCCTCAAGCTGAGAAAACTCGTATACTCTCTCATTAGCTCGGAGTACTATATCCTTGATTAATTCAGGTACCGAGTCAGTTTCCCAATTGCATGCAAGCAACTCTTCAGTTGCAACTTCAACAGCCTTTTTGCTGGCAATTTCTCCGCATTGGTGACCACCCATTCCATCAGCAATGATGAAACAAGTTGGTACTGCCGGATACCCAACTATTACATTACAGTAATCCTCATTTAGTTCTCTTTTTTGTCCTCTGTCAGTTTTAACACCGTATTTCAAAAAAATCACTCCTAAGACTTGCTAAGAAAAACTTATTTAAGTCAATCCATCTGGTCAAGCTGATTTTTTCTCAGTTGCCCGCAAGCTGCATTAATATCACTGCCTAATTCTCTTCTAACCGTGGTTTCGATTCCCCTTGCTTCTAGTATACTTTTAAATTTATCAATCTGAACTCTTGAACTTTTTTTATATCCATTCCCTTCAACCTTGTTTACAGGGATAAGGTTAACGTGGCTTAGCATACCTCTAAGAAGATTCCCCAACTCTCTGGCGTCCTCTACTGAGTCATTTTCACCTGCAATCATTGCATATTCAAAAGTTATTCTCCGTTTTGTTCTCTCTGTATATATCTTACATGCTTCGATTAATTTGTCAATACAATAGGCTCTATTTATTGGCATCATCTTGCTGCGTATATCATCTTTAGAGGCATGCAACGAGATAGATAACGTTATTGGGAGGTTCTCTTGTGCAAGTTCATATATTCTAGGTACAATTCCACAAGTTGAGATAGATATGTTTCTAAGCCCAATCATTAATCCATCAGGGTGGTTCACCATTTTCAAGAACTTTAGAACATTATCATAATTATCAAGGGGTTCCCCAATACCCATCAGCACGATATGCCCTATTCTATTTCCCGAATCCTGCTGCATAGATAGTATCTGATCCAACATTTCCCCACTAGTCAGATTTCTTGAAAAATCTGCACCTGTAGATGCACAAAATGTACACCCCATTTTGCAGCCTGCCTGTGAAGAAATACATGCTGTATAACCATGTTTATACTTCATTAGTACACTTTCTATAATATTACCATCATATAATTCAAATAAATACTTTGTAGTACCATCTATTTTAGATACAAGTTTATTTCTTATAGACAGTCTTCTGATCTCAGTAGTTTCAGAGAGCTGTTCTCTAAGCTGCTTTGAGATATTACTCATCTCATCAATGGAATTAATGCCGTTTTGTACCCATTTATATATTTGCTTTGCTCTAAATTTCTGCTGTCCCATTTGTTGTAGCATTTGCTCAAGTTCTTCTAGAGACAGGTCCATAAGATTTATCATAATCTACGTCCTTTTCATTTTACATATAAAAAAGCCATCTGTTGAATCTACGCTAGGAAAGAGTTGAATATAACCATGTCTTGCTGTTTCCTTTCGTAGAGTTGCTGGCAACAAGTTTTCAATATTCATCATTTCAAATGAAGGGTTATCTTTAATAAAATCATTAATTATATCCAGGTTTTCTTCTGGTAAAATGGTACAAGTACTATAAACCAACTCACCGCCGGGTTTAACATACTTACTTGCATTGCTCAAAATCTGTTTCTGAATATGCTTTAATTGTGTGCTATCTTCTTCTACCCTAGTATACTTAATATCGGGCTTCCTTCTAATTATGCCCAATCCGGAGCATGGAGCATCCACTAGAACCTTATCTGCCTTTTCAAGCAATGTATTGTCTAGCTGCGTAGCATCAAAAACTTGTGTGCTTATGATGTTAATTCCTAGTCTCTGCGTTGCATGTTCAATCAGCCTAAGCTTATGCTGATGAATATCCCTGGCAATAATACTGCCTTTATTCTTCATCAACTGTGCCATATGCGTAGTCTTTCCACCTGGTGCACTGCAAACATCTATTATCAACGAACCCTCGTTAGGTGAAAGCACCCTTGCACACAGCATAGAACTCTCGTCCTGCACTTGAAACAAACCTTCTCGAAATGCCTTGAGTCTTGAGATAGAGGACGGGTTGTGCAAAACCACCGCTTCTTCAAGGTGATTGCCCTTTACCGCGTTTACTCCCTCTTCCGACAGTATTTCAATAAGTCTGTCAGCAGTAGTTTTAAGTGTATTTACCCTTACCGAGAAATCAGCTATCTCATTATTTGCCTTTAATAAATCTTTTGTAAAGTTAACACCAAACAGTGCAACTAATCTTTTTACCAGCCATTCTGGGTGAGAATACTTTATACTGAGATAATACTCAGAGCTCTCATCCTCAGGAAATGGAAGATTCAATTTATTCTTTGCCACAGCTCTCAGAACAGCATTTACATATCTGCTAGAGGCCTGATGTCCATACCTTTTTGCAAGGTCCACACTGGTATTGCAAGCTGCTGAAACAGGAATCTTATCGGTATGTATTACTTGATAAACTCCCAGTCTCAAAGTATTTAATATCCAAGGCGACAGCTTTTTTAGCTTTATACTTGAAAATTTACCAATAATATAGTCTATTTCTATCAGCCACTTAACAGTACCGTAAACCAGCTCTGTTACAAATGCCCTGTCAATCTCCCTTAAATCAGAAGCTTCAAGATACTTATTAACTGAAATATTAGAGTAAGCACCCTTTTGGTCAATATCATATAAAATTTTAAGTGCTGTCTCTCTTGCCGTATCTAAAGCCATAAACTATCCTCTTGTTTCAAAATATTTATACTTTTATTTTATCCTTTTGTCTGTAAATTTCAATTAAATTACTGGTATTATGGTTTCCATGTTCTAAGGCTTTCCTATTAATGCTATCTTCTGCCCTGCCTGTTTCTTGTGATCAGCAAGAGTCTCAAGAAGCTGGCTACAGCCACTAACGCAGATGCTACATATGTCATGGCAGCAGCACTTAGCACCTTCTTTGCAGGACTGATTTCATCATTTGTCAGCAACCCAGTGCTTCTCAGACTGGCAATAGCTCTGCTGCTAGCATTAAACTCAACAGGCAATGTTATTAGATAAAAAAGTATAGCTCCTGCAAAAAGAAACAGCCCAATATAAGTAATAAGCGGTGAACCAAAGAATAGCCCAAGAACAGCTATATAAGGTCCAGCAGAGGAACCAATATTTGCAACTGGTACAAGCGTGCTTCTCAATACAAGCGGCGCATAGCTGGTATGATGCTGAATAGCATGGCCAGTCTCATGTGCAGCAACCCCTATAGCAGAAACGGAGGTGCTTGCAAATACTGAATCTGAAAGCCTAAGCACCTTTCTCCTTGGGTCATAATGGTCAGTTAGCTCACCAGCAGTCCTTGTCACCTGTACATCATGTATTCCGTTTGTCTGTAGCAAATACCTCGCTACCTCAGCGCCAGTCATATTCCTTGAGTTCCTGACAGCCTTATACTTATTAAAAGTGCTTTTTACCTTTAACTGTGCAAAGACAGAAATTATCAATGCTGGAACGACAAGCAAAAGGTAATATTGATCCATATAGAAGAATCCCATTCGATAATCCTCCAATGATATAAATTTCTTGTTAATTATTGTTGTATATAAACCTGCTTTTTATCCCAACACATTAAAGGTAATCTTACTACTTATTTTAAAACAGCACCTTGCTCGATGGTGTGCCCTCTCAGGTAGTCAGATACGCCCATTCTTTTTGAAGAATCAAATTGAAGTTGCAAAACCTTAATACAACCAACACCGCATTTAATAAGAAGACCGTCATTATCTACAGACAGTATCTCACCTATCTGCCCCTCTTTGTCTTCTAAAATAGGCTTTGTCTTCCAAACCCTCATCCTCTCACCATCAATAAACGTGTAAGCACCAGGCCATGGATCGGTACCTCTTACAAGGTTATGAATATCTTGAGCACTTTTATTCCAATCTATCAAGCCTATTTCCTTTGTAAACATAGGAGCATAGGTATGCTGGCTGTCATCTTGTGGTATTCTCTCTAAAGTACCTGCTCTAAGTGCCTTTAGCGTATCACTTAGAACTATCGCTCCAAGCTCGGCTAACCTGTCATGTAGTTCGCCACCTGTCATATCTGGCGTTATTTCAATCTCTCTTTTTAGAAGCATATCTCCCGTATCTATTCCAACGTCAGTGAACATTGTAGTAATACCCGTTACAGTATCGCCATTTATAATGGACCATTGTATAGGTGCGGCTCCCCTTAGTTTGGGAAGTAATGAACCATGGACGTTTATACATCCTATTTTTGGAACATCCAATAACGCCTTGGAAATAATTTTCCCGTATGCAGCAGTGACTAGTAAATCAGGCGCAAGAGCCCTTATTTCTTCTATAAAAGCATCTGTTTTTATTTTTTCAGGCTGAAGCACTGGTATATTGTGCTGCTGCGCGAACTCTTTCACAGGAGGTGCCGCAAGCTTTTTACCTCTACCC
>JAEZFR010000421.1 GCA_023417285.1 Bacillota bacterium | reverse complement strand
GTATGAGGATAGGGCGTATCATCAGGATATTCGTCCTTTAAAAATCGCGATATTTAATATAATGCCTACTAAAATAACGACAGAGACGCAGCTTTTGAGACTCTTGGGTAATACACCCTTACAGGTTGAAATAACTCTGCTGCATCCTGCATCACATACCTCCAAAAATACCTCGGTAGAACATTTGGCTACCTTTTATAAGACCTTTGATGAGGTTAGAAATGAGAGGTTTGACGGTTTGGTTATTACCGGAGCACCTGTTGAGCAGCTGCATTTTGAAGAGGTGAATTACTGGCGTGAGCTTACTGAAATTTTAGAATGGAGTAAGACCAACGTATACTCAACACTACATATATGTTGGGGGGCTCAGGCTGGGCTATATTATCATTATGGCATACCTAAATATGATCTTAATGAAAAAATGTTTGGTGTATTCCCCCATACAAAAAACAAGCAGCATGTTAAACTGCTAAGAGGATTTGATGATATTTTTTACGTTCCTCATTCGAGAAATACAGAGATAAAGAGAGAGGATATTCTTAAAATTGATGATCTTGAAATTTTGTCTGAGTCAGAAGAGTCGGGCGTATACCTTGTGGCTTCAAAGGATGGAAGGTACATTTTTGCGACGGGCCATTCAGAATACGATCCTCTTACGCTAAAAGCTGAGTACGATAGGGACATAGCAAAGGGACTGGATATAAAGGTTCCACAAAATTACTTCCCTGCTGATGACCCGGAACAGCCTCCTATTGTGAGGTGGAGAGGCCATGGTAATCTGCTGTTTTTGAACTGGCTCAATTATTATGTATATCAGGAAACTCCTTTTGACCTTACTGATATCGGTAATATAAGCGGTAAAGGGATCTAATTAGCTTAAAAGAGTAAAGACTGATATGAGTAATATAAGCGATAAATCTTAGAGTACCATTGAGCACCTTCTTGAGGGAGAAATGTCATAGCAATTTCTGAGGGTGAAGTACATGCAATGAATATTTTAAGCTGCACAAGGGGAGTGCAGCTTAAAATGAGGAATTACAGAAGTACAGTAGGCTTACGCCAACTGACCACTACAATAGCTTATTTGAAGGTGCTCAATGTACAGATAGAAATTCTCTATCTACTTTACATAATATGGAGCAATAAAGTTTTTGTTACTACTTTAGGTCACAATTCCCTCTTATCTTTTGGATACTTCTTGTTACAGCATCCTTAGAATTTCCCCAAGGAGCATCGTTATACCTGTAATCAAACTTTTTAGTGAACCAATCAACCTCTTTTTCAATCCTATCCATATTTGTCAGCTGCATATCCATGATATTCCTGACAAAAATAGCGGTTTGGCTGGTGTTCAGATACTTTTTAGTTGAGGCTAAAAGCTGTTTTAAATGCTTTAAGCAGAAGCCCTTTTTACTATTGAAGATTTGCTTGAATTCTGGCTCTTTGAAATAAAGATAAAATATAACATCAATATACCTATCCATAGTGAAGGCAAGCTTATTGCATATAGTGCAACTGCTTTCTGAGCTGTCGAGCATAGATACTATATCCGCCACTAACTTCTCTGTATCAGTCTGCTTAGAGGAAATTTTGTTTGTAAGGTTCTTTGCAAGCCCAATATTAGCGTCCTTTTCTAAGCAGCCTTCCTTGTCTTTGTAGAGCCTTTCAAGCTCTCTGTTTTTTTCCTGCAAAAAGGTATCAATCATAAGTGCTAGGCCAAGCCTGTTGACCTGCTTGTTATACATTGCTTCATAGTGAACCCTGCAAAAGCCATGCTTATTGGTTTCCTGTCTATGATCAGGCTCCATAAGAGAAGGTCCTAGTGCATAATCCACACATTCATCTTCTAACTTTTTTTCTAGTACACACAGGGGACACTCGCATTCGACTGCAAATGCATCTGATACAGGAATAGTGTATATTTTTTCTTTCATCATGTTTCTCCTTCTAATTCTTTATTATAAGGCCCGCTTGAGACTGCTCTATTGCCAATAATTATAGCATATAAGGTTGCATTATGAAAATGAGGGTATATTTATTAATGACAAATATTTGATTAATGGTAAATATTTGATTAGTGACAAATGTTAGATTAGTGATAATATTTGATAAATGATATATTTGATTACTAAAGAAAGCTTTTCGATTTGTTTACACTAATAATCACGTACATTTTATATAATTGGGGGATAGCAATGCAATATAACGACTACACATTAAAAATGGCAGGAGATACGCTTATTGTTAAGGGGGTAAAAGACTTTGATGCTGTTCATGTTTTTGAGTGCGGACAGTGTTTTAGATGGAGTAAGACAGAAAGCGGTAGCTATAAAGGTGTTGTTAGAAACAGATATGTAGAAGTTAGCGTAATAGACGACGAGCTGCATATTAAAAATGCAACAGAACAAGACTTTATAGATATTTGGTATGATTACTTTGACCTTGGAACAGATTACTCAGAGATCAAGAAGCTAGTACAAAAGGACGATATAATGAAGGAGGCTGTAAAGGCTGGTGCGGGTATACGACTGCTCAAGCA
>JAEZFR010000381.1 GCA_023417285.1 Bacillota bacterium | reverse complement strand
GATGAGGGCATAGATGAGTTGTCAGTGACAGCAGAAGCTACAAATTCAGTACAAAAACCGTCTGCATTATGTGCTTCCGCTTGTACATCATGTGACACAAAGAATGAAAGCAACAATCCTGGTAAGTACGATAGTAGTAATGAAGTAGTACAAAGCGGAAGCTGCCCTGAGTGCGGTGCTGCCGTAGAGCATGAGGGCGGATGCATGATTTGCTGGAACTGCGGATTTAGTAAGTGTGGGTAGTTCCTTCCTATATTCAAATCGCTGTATACGCTGATATGAGCCGCTTTCATAAAAAAGTGGTTACAAAATCAAATTAGTTTTGAGATAATTGTTATATTTAATAGTCTGCCTTGATGGAGCGATTTTCCACCAAGGCAGATTTTATTTTCAGGAAGCTCTTGCTGAACCAGCAGAATTATTTATATATTACATCTAGTCGATGACATTCACAATGGAAAAGTTCTATGAAATTATCAATATTACATCAAAAAGTAATCAAAAAAAGTTTGGAATTTTAGTAAGTGATTCCATTAATTAAAATATAAAGAAAACATTGAATATTATAACAATTTAGTATAAAATACCAATAGCATGGTAGGATGGTAGCATGGTAGAAAAAGTCATTTAAGTTAAGCTTCAGGTTTAAGTTAGTTCATGTTTTATGAATTGTCTATTATTAGTACTTCGATGTTATTTTATATAACACATGGTGAAAGTATCTATATTTAGGCTTTTTCTGTCGTACATGATTATGAATTTAAAATGAAGGGAACTTATCTTTTGAGATATCCTATGTAAGGGTATTTTATTTTGAATGATTTATTTTTTACTTCTGCGTTTATAAATCATAATATCAGCTAAAAAGATTTATAAAATAAAAAACAGGAGTGATTAGTGAATGTCGAATGTAAAGTTTTATTACGGCGGAAATGTACCTTTGGAAATGCATAAGGTACGAATTGTGCAGAAACTTAATCTTGTTCCTATTGAACGTCGCTTGGAAGCTATTAAAGAAGCAGGAAATAATACGTTCCTATTAAAAAACCGTGATGTTTTTATGGACATGCTTACTGACAGCGGAGTAAATGCAATGAGTGATAAGCAGCTGGCGGCTATGATGGAGGCTGATGATAGTTATGCTGGATCTGAGACCTTTACAAAACTGGAAAACAAAATAACAGAAATCTTTGGTAAAAAATATTTTCTTCCTGCGCATCAGGGAAGAGCCTGTGAAAATATTCTTTCTCAGGCATATGTAAAGCAAGGCTCAGTAATTCCTATGAATTATCACTTTACGACATCAAAGGCTCATGTGTATTTAAATGGTGGTACAGTAGAAGAAATAATTATTGAGGAAGGTTTAAATATTACCAGCGAATATCCTTTCAAGGGCAATATGGATGTTGAAAAGCTGAAAGCATTAATTACCAAACACGGCGCTGAAAAAATTGCTTTTGTTCGTCTGGAAGCAGGTACAAATCTTATCGGCGGACAGCCCTTCTCACTTCAAAATATGAAGGAAGTACATACTATCTGTAAAGATTTTGGCATTATGCTAGTATTGGATGCTAGTTTATTGGCAGACAATCTGTATTTTATTAAAACGCGTGAAGAAGTCTGTAAAAATATGAGCATAAGAGAAATCACCCGTGCTATGGCAGATTATTCCGACGTAATTTATTTTTCTGCACGCAAGCTTGGATGTGCTCGTGGTGGTGGAATTTGCACTAATGATAAGGCTGTCTATCTAAAGCTCCGTGAGCTAGTAACGCTTTATGAGGGCTTCTTGACATATGGAGGTATGTCTGTTCGAGAAATGGAAGCAATAACAGTAGGTCTTGATGAGACTATGGATGACGATATGATTAATCAAGGACCTCAGTTTATTGAATACATGGTTAATGAACTAAAAAAGTATGATGTACCCGTCGTAACGCCGGCAGGAGGTTTGGGGTGCCATATAAATGCCATGGAATTTCTTTCACATGTTCCTCAAAGCCAATATCCTGCGGGTGCACTTGCTTCGGCACTTTATTTAGTAAGTGGTGCGCGTGGAATGGAGAGAGGAACGATTTCGGAGCAGAGAGATGATAATGGAAATGAGACATTCTCTAACATGGAACTTTTAAGGTTAGCAATGCCCAGACGCGTATTCACTCTTTCACAAGTTAATTATGCTATTGATCGTATTCGATGGTTATATGAAAATCGTAAATTGGTTGGTGGACTAACCTTTGTGGAAGAACCCTCAGTATTACGCTTCTTCTTTGGTAAACTGGAAACAGTATCAGATTGGCAGAATGAACTGGTTGCAAAGTTTAGAGCGGATTTTGGAGATAATTTATAGGCTATAATAAATAAAAAATATTAAATCCAGAAATGCCTGTTAGTAGGTGTTTCTGGATTTTTTATGAGATTTGTATTAACACTTAAAAGCTAAGAATAAATTACTAATATATAAAATAAACCAGAAACGTTTGTTAGTAAAAGCGTTTCTGGTTTTATTTGTATTTGAACTTGAGTTGAACTTAAGTTTTTTGTATTTGAACTTAAGTTTTTTGTAATTGGAGTTAGCTTTTTGTAGTTGGACTTAAGTTTTATTGTAGTTGACTAAAGTTTAATTTTTACATTATTAACGATAATCATTAATTCTTTTTACTTATTCGCGGAGAAGCCGTAATGTGAGGCATCTAAGGCTACCACCTCCAGCTAGCATAGCATCGGGATGGAATTGTGTAAAGCGAACCCCCATTGATTCTAGGAGTTTCTGTGTTGTGGGCTTTAAAGAAATATCATAATTAATGACATGGTTTGGCTCTAGAGCAACAAACGAAGTACCCCATTTTTGTTGTTCTTCATCAGATATTGGTATTAACTCCATATCCCTCTGCTTTGCCCAGGTAATAAAATCAATTTTTTGACGGCTACTTTTTTGGATAAGCCAGCAGTTGAGAAAGGCTGGTGGGAAAATTAACCCCAAATGATCTGATATCCTGTTGAATATCATGTCTGGATGCATGAAACGCCTAGCTTGCGGTACTTCTACATAAACTATATTCTGAAAGTGCTGCATGGCAAAAATGA
>JAEZFR010000285.1 GCA_023417285.1 Bacillota bacterium | reverse complement strand
GATATAGAGGCAACATACTCAGACAAAGACATATCATGGACAAAGGATAAAACAGTGGACGACCAATGCCGCATAAATGATAGCAATTCCACCAGCTACAATATAAGACTTATCAATAATATGTGGTGGAATCTAATGGATAATAAATATAAAAAAATGATGATTAAAAGTATGGTAAAGCAGGTTATTTGGTATGAAGATAAAATTGTTGTTGAATTGCATGGAAGCTAAGTGAAACATTTTATAAAAACTAAAACAGCCAGTATGTTTCCACAGTGTTAGCATTGCAAATGAAATACTTATGCAAATTAGAGCTACCAAGAAGCTCCAAAGTGAGGTATCCCTCCAGGATCCTATTGGAATCGATAAGGAGGGCAATGAAATCACATTAATTGATTTAATTAGTAACGACTCAGAGTCAGTAGTAGACGAGGTCGAACTCAAAATGCAGGTAAAAAAGCTGTATAGTAAAATGAAATGTACACTGAAAAATAGAGAGAAGGTTGTATTGGAGCTGAGATATGGGCTACTAAATGGTTCCAGTAAAACTCAGCGAGAAATAGCCAAAATGTTGGGTATCTCCAGGTCGTACGTATCAAGGATTGAAAAGAAGGCAATAAAAAAGTTAAGTAAGGAATTAAAGCCGGAAAATTGCCGGTAGCCCAAACACAAAACACTGACAGAAATAGTATTTTATTAGTTCTGTCAGTGTTTTTATATACCTAAAAATGGGTATTATATAGATTAAGTTCTATGGGGGGTGAATTTAGCTAATATGAAAAAACAAAACTTTAAAATAGAAGGTATGACTTGCGCTGCTTGTTCTGCAAGAGTTGAAAAGGTTGTTAATAAACTAGATGGAGTTTCCAGTGCAGTTGTAAATCTGACTACTGAGCGAATGTCGGTAGAGTATGATGAACAAAAATTAAGTATAGATGAAATTGGTAAGGCGGTAGAACGAGCAGGATATGGTTGGAGCGTTATTATTAAGAATCAGTCAAATGATGCGGACAAGCTCAAAAAACAAAAGGAGATTAGAACGCTGTTTATAAAGTTTGCTGTTGCTGCGTTCTTTACTATTCCATTACTATATCTTTCGATGGGACCCATGATTACCTGGTTTAGTGTGCCAGTGCCTGCATTTGTGAATCCAGACGTCAATCCTCTTAACTATGCTCTAGCCCAGATTTGTCTTACTGTTCCGGTGCTTGTTGCGGGCTATAGATTTTACTATGTAGGCTTCAGGGCAATACTTATGAGAAGCCCAAACATGGATAGCCTTATAGCTATGGGTACTTCAGCTGCTGTATTATACGGTATATATTCTGTGTATCAGATTACACGGGGTGATCATCATTTTGTTCACAGTTTATACTTTGAAACAGCAGGAGTTATTATAACACTTATACTACTAGGAAAATCCTTTGAAGCGTTATCAAAGGGGAAAACATCAGAGGCTATAAAAAATCTAATGGGCTTAGCCCCGAAGACTGCGCTAGTAATAAGGAATAATACCGAGGTTGAGCTGCCTATTGAAGAGGTTGTACCAGGGGATATAATAATTGTGAAACCAGGTCAGAAGATACCGGTTGATGGTATTGTTTTAGAGGGGGATACTGCTGTTGACGAGTCAATGCTCACTGGGGAGAGTATACCAGTTGACAAAAAAAATGGAGATAACATTTATGCTGCTAGCATTAACAAGAATGGTACAGTTACTTTTAAGGCAACAAAAGTAGGTGCAGATACTGCGTTGTCCCAGATAATTAAGCTGGTAGAGGATGCACAGACAAGTAAGGCTCCCATTGCAAAAATGGCCGATATTGTATCGGGCTATTTCGTACCCATTGTGTTTGGCATAGCAGTTCTAGCTTTTATTTCGTGGATGATTGCAGGAAAGGGAGTAGAGTTTTCATTGACAATATTTATCTCAGTGCTTGTTATTGCATGCCCATGCGCTCTGGGTCTTGCGACTCCAACAGCAATCATGGTTGGAACGGGGAAGGGTGCTGAAAATGGCATTCTCATAAAAGGCGGAGAAGCACTGGAAATAACCCATAAAATTGATACTGTTATCTTTGATAAGACTGGGACTATAACTGAAGGAAAGCCACAGGTTACTGAGATTCATTCTGCCGATGGTGTAGATGAATTACAAGTATTAAAGTTAGCTGCAGCGGTAGAAAAAAAGAGCGAACATCCGTTGGGGGAGGCTATTGTAAGAAAAGCTATGGAGCAAAATCTAGATTTACAAAGGGTTGATAACTTTATAGCTATTACCGGAAAAGGCGTAAGGGCAAAATTAGAAAACGTGGAAGTATTGGTTGGGAACAGTAGATTTATTGAAGAAGAGCAAATCGATACAAGTAGAATGAGAGACATTGCTTCAAACTTAGCTAAACAGGGAAAGACACCGATGTATGTTGCGATAGACGGTAGTTTGGCTGGAATTATTGCAGTATCTGACGTTGTTAAATCAACGAGTAAATCAGCCATTAAGGCTTTGAAGGATATGAATATCCAAGTAGTAATGATAACTGGAGATAGCAAGGCTACAGCAGCTTCTATTGCTGAGCAGGTTGAAATAGAACAAGTACTAGCAGAAGTATTGCCGAAAGATAAAGCAAACGAAGTAGCTCGTTTACAAAAACAAAACAGAAGGGTACTTATGGTAGGAGATGGAATAAATGATGCTCCTGCGCTAGCTCAGGCAGACATTGGAATGGCAATAGGTTCAGGAACAGATGTTGCAATGGAATCAGCTGATATTGTTCTCATGCACTCAGACCTTATGGACGTCGTAAAAGCAATTAGGCTCTCAAAAAGCACAATCAGGAATATTAAGCAAAATTTGTTCTGGGCATTTGCCTATAATGTTGCTGGTATACCTGTTGCAGCGGGAGTGCTCTATCTTTTGGGAGGACCATTACTCAATCCTGTATTTGCAGCAGCAGCTATGTCATTAAGCTCAATATCTGTTTTACTCAATGCTTTAAGACTAAAGCGTTTTAAATAACAGATAGTCAAACAAATATCCATATCTACAAATTAATAAATTCTCAAGGTAGTATTTACCTTGAGAATTTTTTTGAATTTGTGGTAAAATAATTAAATCTAGTAGATTCAATAAATTTTACTATAGATATATGGATAGATTTAGGGAAGTATTTAAAGCTAAATTTATAAAAGTAGCAACAAATAAAGCATAGATATATGCTTTTTAAAGTTAAAAAATAGAATGAAACAGAAGAAATAAAAAGATTAAAGATGAACTAGTTGAGGGAAACCATGGATAAAAAAATTTATGTAATGGGTCATAAGAACCCAGATACCGATTCTATTTGTTCTGCAATATCATATGCGGAATTGAAAAACAGGCAGGGAATAGGTGCTGTGCCTGTAAGACTAGGTGATTTAAATAGGGAAACTGAATTTGTTCTCAAGTATTTTAATGTAGAAACTCCTATGCTTCTACATACCATAAAAACACAGGTCGAAGACCTTAATATGGATGTTGTGAGCCCAGTAACGGAAGATATTTCAATCAAAACAGTTTGGAATATTATGAAAAGAGATAATATAAAGGCCCTTCCTGTTGTAGATCAAAATGAGAATATTATAGGTATTGTAACGCTATCTGACATTACAGGAAAATACATGGATGCATGGGAGAATAACCTAATTGTATCTAGCCGTACACCATTAAAAAATCTGATTGAAACTCTCAATGCAGAACTTCTCACAGGAAATCATGAGGATTTCGATACAACAGGAAAAGTGGTAATAGCTACGCAGTCACCTCAGGACCTTCCTCAGTATGTTGAACAAGGCGATATAGTTATAGCTGGAAATAATTCCGATAATCTATTTGCTGCAATTGAGCTTGGTGCTAACTGCTTGATAATTACCTGTGGTGGTGAAACCGATCCTAAGATTATTGAGGCTGCAAAGGAGAAAAAATGTATTGTTTTAAAAACAATGACTGATACTTTTACTACCTCAAGGCTAATTAATCAAAGTATCCCTGTTGGCTTTACAATGAGCAGTAAAAACCTCATTTATTTTAATGTCGATGATTTTGTAGATGACATTAAGGATAAAATGCTTCAAACCAGATATAGAAGTTACCCTGTACTTGATAATAGCGGTAAGGTCAAGGGTATGATTTCAAGATATCACCTCATATCTCAAAATAGAAAAAAGATAATTCTATTAGACCACAATGAGAAGTCACAAACAATTAATGGAGTGGAGCAGGCTGACATTCTAGAGATTATTGATCACCACAGAGTAGGGGACATTCAGACGGTAAAGCCTGTTATATTTAGAAATGAGACAGTAGGGTGTACTGCAACTATTATTGCTAGTATATACTATGAGAATGGCATGCGCCCTTCCAAACAAATTGCAGGTTTACTGTGTGCTGCTATTATATCTGATACAATGAATTTCAAGTCTCCAACCAAAACTTTGAAAGATGTACAGATGGCAGAAAGGCTTTCACAGATAGCAAATATTAATATTCCTGAGTTTGCGCGAGAAATGTTCAAGGCAGGTTCTTCTATTGTCGGTATGAGTGAGAAGGATATATTATATAATGATTTTAAGGATTATTACCTTGATAAGTTTAAGATTGGAATAGGACAGATAAATACTATTGCTCATACTGCTGATGAAGACAGCATGACAGAAATCAAACAAAAGCTTTTAAAATTTATGGAAGAAAAATGTGAGCAGAAGTCATACAGCCTTTTAATGCTAATGCTGACTGATATTTTTAATGAATGCACCGAGGTACTGTATGTTGGTTCAGAAAGATGGATTTTGAGTAAGGCGTTTAATGTCAGTGCCGATGAGCATTCCGCATTTATGCCTGGAATGGTATCTAGAAAGCAGCAAATTGTCCCCAGACTTGCGGTTGCATTGCAGCAATAGACTATATAGGCTATACGTTGCATTATTTATATACCTACACATAAGGCATAAGCTGATGGCATATGTTGAGCAATGCATTTTAAAAATATAGTTAATCACATAGAAAACGGGGTGACCTTGTCACCCCGTTTTTTAACTATTTATCACTACTGTGCTTTCACTACAAGTTCATCATCTACAGCATCAATGAGTACAGTCTTTCCATCATAGACCTCACCCTTAATAATTCTTCTGCCTATTTCAGTTTCAACAAACTTTTGGATGAACCTCTTTACTGGTCGTGCACCAAACTCAGGTGTATATGACTTGTCAGCAATATACTGTTTTGCACCTTCAGTAACATTGAGGTGTATTTTTCTATCATCAAGCCTTTTTCTGATATCGTCTAGAGACAAATCAATAATTCTTACGATTTCTTCTTTGCGAAGAGGCTTGAAT
>JAEZFR010000256.1 GCA_023417285.1 Bacillota bacterium | reverse complement strand
CCACAAAGGGATATATACTTGTACTCTAGCCATGAGATTGACGGAGTGGCTTTGTATATAAACGGAAAATGTCATTTGTTTGATTGGAATGTTCTAAACCCGGGCTTTGTTTTACCACGGATGAATGTGGCAGATTATGATAATGACGGGCTAGATGAGCTTGCAATTATTGTTCATATTGGTTCTGGGACAGGAGCTTCGCTCGATGAGTTGCATATATTAGAGCTTGGCAATGAAGCTGACTTAAAAGACTTTGTTTTTGATAATTACATAAATATTGCTAAGCAATATCTTAATCTACAGACAAATAATATTAAAAGTGCGCTAATAGGTAGTATAGTAAGATTTGAATTTAGTGGTGATAAAATATTGATAAACTTGGGTGTTGGAGAAGAAATAGATAATGCTCCTCCTGGAAATTTTGTGGGAGAGCTAAATGCTGAAGTAACCAATAAGCTAGATGCATACGAAATAAGCAATTTAAGATATACGTCATATGCTGATATGGCTATAGATACGTACAAAAACTATTATGCAGAGAATTATGCCAATAAAAAAGTAAATGTATTTCTTAGGGATTTAACACACGATGGTATTAAAGAAATGATTACGGTAGAGCTTCTTAATAATGAAGGTGAGCCGTTAACTTCTAATGATGATATTGGGCAATTGATGGTATCGGTATTTACAAGCAACGGAAAATCAATTACAAAGATTTACGAGCTATACACTGGAAATTCACATGCTGGTTGGAATTGGCTTTATTTATACAAAGAGTACGACAAGGATTATTTACTGCAGTATAACCCAACTATGTATCAAGGTGCAGGTACTTATCAGTATGAGATTTTTTATCTAGATGATAGTGGACAACAAGTAACACTTAAAAAAGAAGATTTTAATTTTTTTCTACAAAATACAACGCTGGATAAATCAAAGGAAAAAGAGTACAAACTATGGCAAAGAAATGCTGACTCTTATAGAAAAAAGTCATTACCTTTAGTGGAGATTGGAAATGAGTATTTTACAAATAAGTCATATTTAAACTATACAGAAGCTAATGAGCTTTTTGACTGAGAGCTAAGTGAACTTATTTGACTGGGAGCTAATGAGCTTTTTGACACGTTAGTTAATGAGCTTTTTTAAAAAGAATCGAAGTATAATAAGAAATGAATAGATTGGAATGTATAAATGTATTTCGTTATAAATACGTCATACTAAGGAATGAATAGAAAGGAAGGTATAGGTGTATTTCGTTAGAATACATCATACAAGGTGATAGTATGGTTGGATTTACACGGCTGTCAATAAGGATTCTCGCTTTATTTTTTGCAATAATCGGAGCATTGAATTTAATTGGCTCAATAACGTCTTTTATAGTTCAAGGGAGTAGTTTACCTGAGAATACTAGTATAATTCCATTTATTATCATGCCAGTATGTTGGATAGGTTGTGGGATTCTTTTATGGTTCTTGTCAGATTTTATATCGAGGAACATTAATAGAAAGGGTTACCCTAAATCAAACGAATCCGACAAAAACGAATCTGATGAGGCACAGTTACATAAGACACTACTGTATAACTCTAGTGAATTTCCGCTTAACAAATCAGAATTGCAGCAAGGTTTGAATTATGAAATAATTCTAAGAATACTAATCTTAGTAGTAGGGCTTATAATTGTAGTTATCGCTTTACCCCAAATTATAAGTGGAATAGTTGCATTGCATTCTTTGAAAGGCTTTGAATCTAGTACAATTGCAATCCAACAGAAGTCACAGGTTATAGAAAATGTAATTAAGACTATTTTTGGAGCATTTTTGGTCTTTGGTTTTAAAGGAATGACAACATTTTTGCTGAAATTAAGAGCATAAAAGAATATACATAAAAGAATATACATAGAAGAATTTACATAGAAAAGGATACAGTTATGTTTGATATTGATAAGATGCTAGAGAACAATAAGTTATTCGTGGAGAACGAGGAATACAAAAATTTTAATACGACAAAATATCCAAACAAAAAGGTTGCAATTCTGACTTGCATGGACACACGACTTATCGAGCTTCTACCTGCAGCCCTTAAAATTCAAAATGGCGACGTAAAAATGATCAAAAACGCGGGAGCACTAATAAGTAATCCTTTTGGAAGTGTTATGAGAAGTCTTGTAGTTGCTATTTATGAGTTGGGAGTAGACCAGATATTAGTCATAAATCATTATGATTGCGGAATGCAAAGTTTGAATCCAGAAAGAATAACCCAAAAAATGATAAATCGTGGAGTAAATCCAAAAGATTTAGAGTTCATTAATTACTTAGGCGTTGATGTCAACCATTGGCTGCAAGGCTTTGAAGATCCCATTATATCTATAAGAGAAACAGTTAAAATAATTAAGAATCACCCTTTAATCCCACAAGATATAGCTGTTCATGGTTTTATCATGGATCCGGTAACAGGTAGGCTTGATGCAGTACAGTAAACTGTGGCAGCAAATAGGCTAGTATTATGTACTGAGAACTGTACCAGCAGATAGATTGATACTATACATTAAGCTGTAGCAGCAATAGATTGATGCTATACAAAAGACTTTGGCTACTAAATTCAAAGAGGTGAATAAATGAGAAATGGACTCTTGGTAAAGGGTATTATCTTAGTTTTTTCTTTTATAATAATTTTAGGTGTATTACCAAGTTGCTCTCGAGTGAATATGTTGGACAGCATTACAAATCGGGACGACAAAGCATTTAGTGAAATGCTAGATAAAGTGTTTGTTGCGTTAGATAATAATGATAAAGAAGGGCTCAAAGCACTCTTTGCGGTATCTTCAATTAAAGAGAACACAAATCTTGATGACCAAATCAATGCTTTTTTTAAGGCATATAAAGGCCCATTAAAAAAAGAGCATATTAAGCTTCTACTTCATAGTAGTGAATCTATTGAACGAGGTAAGCGTAAAACTGAGTTAAGTGGTGGGGGAAAAGATATTATTATCACAGCCGATGGTATTAGATATTATGTCAGAATGATGATGTGCTCCCAAGATGATTTCAATAAAGACAACGAAGGAATTCATATATTGGAATTTGACACCGAAAATGCATACAATAGCCAATACTTTTCTCATTACAATGAAGAGGATGATGGGCCGGGATTATATTTTCAGAACTCTGCCGATAAACGTGATGATATTAGATGGATTGATGGTCGGTCATGGAAGTATAAATATTATGACAGAAAACTAACTGCTGACATGCTTAAGGCAGCTGCTGAGAAGAACGATGACTTTAACAATTTCATTTCTGTCATAGGGGAACCCAACTGTTCATGGACTGTTTTTGAGTATTATTATTACGAACTTGACAATGGTATGTTTGCTGTATGTAAACTGGATCATGATGTCCGTCCTAGAGATTCTTCTGGGCATGCAGTAAAGCCTAACTCTATAGTAGCAATTTATATTGCAGACGAGAAAGACGATATCAAAACCGTTTGGACTGCGGAGGATATTGTCAAGGTGCATGGCGGATATAAGTATTTTAGACCAGTTGAAAGAGAACTGTCAGAGGACTATTTCAGAACTTTTGTAACGAAAAGCCATAGCCTGAGTAAGCTGAAAGAGGAAATCGGGGCTCCGAACACTGATGAAACATGGTATTGCTATTACAAATTAGCCGATAACCGCTTTGTTGGGTGTCATTATTCAGGTGACGATATCGAGGAGCTGTTTATTGCGGATTCAAACGACAAGTTGTACACAATCTGGGAAGCAAAATCCTCTGATGACGAATAATGATTTGTGTTATTTATATGCTTGTTCATAGTATTCGTGAATTGCAAATACCAGCTTGAATAGAAGGGGAATTATGATTATGGAGAATAAGGTAGCTGTTGTGACAGGAGCAAGTAGTGGTATTGGCAATGCAATATGCAATACTTTATTAAATAATAACTACAATATTGTGGCTAATGGTAGAACGATAAATTCCGTTTTTAAGGAAACAGATCATTTACTTCTTAATGATGGCGATATGCTAGATTCAAGCACACCAGAACGTTTATTAAAAGATGCTTTAGAAAAGTGGAATAAATGTGACGTTGTATTTATAAATGCCGGTATTATTGAATCTAACACAATTGAGAAAATTAACATAGATGCAGTGTGCAAAATGGCTAGGCTAAAGGTTGAAATGTCATATAGGCTTATATATACTTTCTTAAAATATTTTAAAACAGTAGGTAAGGGTCATGTGATAATTACTTCAAGCGTTATGGGGACAAAGACACGTGAGAATTCAGGTGCTTATGCGGGATGCAACTATGCATTAGAAGCACTAGCAGAGTCACTAAGAATGGAGCTCTGTGATACTGATATCAAAATTACATGTATAGAACCTGGTCTTGTAGAAACAGGGTTACATAGAGATTGGGAGATAAAGCCTAAAGAATTACTTGGAATTTCAACAGCACTACAGCCAATGGACGTTGCTGAGGCGGTATTAGATATACTACAAAAACCTAATCACGTTAGAATTCCTAAATATATGATTTTACCTAAAGGGCATAAAATTTGATCTTATGTGTAACACATACAGACAGATACTGGAGTTGAATTTGAACTTATTTTGAAGAAAATCAGCACAATAAGAATAGTTTATATTAAAAACGTAAGAAATAATCTACAATGTGTTTATAAGGTTTAGGGAGAAGGAGAAGCAATATGTATTATTT
>JAEZFR010000153.1 GCA_023417285.1 Bacillota bacterium | reverse complement strand
GTTTTGGTATGTTCCGTTATATTGTTAAGTTACTTTTGCAGAGTTAATGTTTTCGTTTCCTTTATCACAAATTCAGTAACTATTTTACTATTTTTATCAGTTGAAATATCCATCTCAGCAATATATTCATCAATAAGTAATTCCTCATTTTTGCAAGTAATTCAATCTCAAGAACTAAATGAATACCTTTATATTCTATCCTTGGCTATAGAAGGTCTTTTAGTTTTCCTTATTTATAGGACAAACATTAGTTTTGATAAATATAGAATATTTAATTACCAAGAAAGTGTAATATCATACTTTTCACTTCAGATCTGTATGTTTCTCATTGTTTCACTAAGCTTGAACAGTGCAATTATGGAGCAGGACGGTCTTTTAAGTTACTACATAATGTATTTCATAGTTTGTATAATCATTACCGTGGTTGGTTATTTCGATCATATGGAAAAAGTTAAAGCCGAGGCAGAGAGCCTCAGTTATATCCATGAAAACATTAATCTCCAACAAATGAAAAAGGCACTCGAACTAGAAATTGAATCCCGTAAAGAAAATGAGGCCAAAATTCATAATCTAGCGTATTTTGACAGCTTAACCAAATTGCCAAACAGATCTTTTATGCTTGAAATTCTTGATTCACAGATAAAAAATTGCAATGCTACTAACGATATATCGGTACTTTTTTTATTGGATATAGATAACTTCAAAAGTATTAATGACTCTGTAGGACACTATGTGGGAGACTCTTTCTTAAGACAAGCTGCAAAGGGCTTATGTGAGCTTGTAAAGGATAAGTATGTGGTTGGACGACACGGCGGAGACGAATTTATGATTATAAGCAATAAGCCAATAACTATTGCTGAAGCTAAGAGTACTGCTAAGGACATTATTGAGCTTTTCAGAGGTACCTGGTGTGTTTGCGGGATAGAACTTTTTGCTACTGCTAGTGTTGGAGCTGTAATAATCCCAACAGATGCAGATTCACTTCAAATATCTCTAAAAAATGTGGACATGGCTCTCTATTATGCCAAGGATATAAGTAAAAATACATATGCGTTTTATGAGTCTTCAATGTATAAGAGAGTAATAGAAGAGACAAGCATGATAAGCAGCCTGCGTGCAGCAATAAATAGTAATGAATTACTGGTTTATTATCAGCCCCAAGTTGAACTTAGAACAGGCAGGGTTATTGGTTTTGAGGCATTGTCAAGATGGATAGACCGAAGTGGGAAACTAATTCCACCGAGTGTTTTTATTCCGATTGCCGAAAAAACAGGATTAATAGTACAGCTAGGGAGGCATGTGCTAAGGACTGCATGCATGCAAAATAAGATATGGCAAATGCAGGGTTTAGGCTTTTTTAGGATAAGTGTAAATGTATCGATGTTAGAACTTAAACTGGGTGATTTTGTTGAAACGGTCAAAGAGATTCTTGATGAAACAGGCTTGGACCCTCAGTACTTGGATATTGAAATAACAGAGAGTGTTATCATGGAAAATTACGAAAGAAATGTTTCAATACTAAATAAGATAAGGGATCTGGGTGTCAGCATTTCTCTTGATGACTTTGGAACAGGCTACTCTTCACTTAGCTATTTGAGCAAATTACCTATAAATACTGTTAAGATTGACAAGTCATTCATTGATGGAATACTTGAAAACAGTCCTACAAAACTGATTGTAGACGCTATTATAGATTTGTCAAGCAAACTAGGTCTTGCAACAACTGCTGAAGGAGTAGAAAATAAAGAGCAGATGGATTATCTGCTCCAGTTAAACTGTGATTATATTCAAGGCTATTACTTCAGTAAACCTATTGATTATCGGTCTGCAGAAAAGTTCCTTGTTTGTTCTTAAAGCGTCCACTTTATAAAACAAGCTCATTTTTTATGCCGCACAATCCTATGGCATTGTTCATTTATAATAAATTATTTTGTCAAAGAAGCTTATGGTATTTTGTTCCCTGCTGCAAGGTAAAGTTCATACCATTCCGATCTGCTCATATCAACTTCTGACGCCTTGCAGATTGATTTTAATCTATCAACATTGGTAGTTCCCAATATCGGCTGAATTTTAGCAGGATGCCTAAGTATCCACGCTATCGCTATTGCGGTGTCACTTACTTTATATTTTTCTGAAAGTTCATTAATTTTCTTGTTTAATTCGGTGTACTTTTCACTTCCAAGAAAAACCCCCTCAAAGAACCCATACTGGAATGGCGACCATGCCTGTATAGTAATGTCCTTGAGCCTGCAATACTCAAGAATACTTCCATCCCTATCAATAGAGGTCTCAAACTTTGTGTTCACATTAAATCCTGAATCAATCATGCCAGTATTAGTGAGGCTTAATTGTAGCTGATTTATAATGATTTTATGTTTCAAGAATTTATTGAGAAGCTCTATCTGCATAGGGTTAAAATTGCTAACACCAAAGTACCTGACCTTGCCTGATTTATGTAGCTGGTCAAATGCTTCTGCAACCTCTTCTGGTTCCATCAGTGTATCAGGACGATGCAGTGCCAGTATATCCAGATATTCTGTATTAAGCCTCTTTAAAATCCCATCAACTGATAATAGTATGTGTTCCTTTGAAAAGTCATATTGATTTTTTCTGATACCACATTTTGATTGAATTATAAGTTTATCTCTTTTGCTAGAGCACATTCCCACAGCCTTTGAGAAAACCTCTTCGGATTTTCCCCCGCCATATATATCTGCATGATCAAAGAAATCAATTCCCTCTTCAATTGCCGCATTAATTAGCTTTTCAGCGTCCTTCAACTCCAAGGAATTAATTCTCATACACCCTAAAGATATCTCAGATGCAGTTATCTCACCTTGACCTAACTTTATCCTTCTCATGCTACATTACTCCACTCTTCTATATTTTTAAATTTTTTTCTATTCCAAACACTATATAATTTTTTATTAGCAATATTTATGCCATTTGCATAAGATAAATGTATGATTATTTTTAAGGTGGGGGTCTATATTTGAATTCGGAAAACAAAAATAAGGCCATTTTGGAGTTAGAATCGATATTAACCCGTCACAAAATTATCGTAATGAAGGGCCGCGAGTATCTTAAAAAATCCAAGGAGCTTCAGGCCAAAATGGATAAATACCATACTGCTAGCACTAATGCCTCCAAAGATAAATGAATATTTAAAAAATTAAGGCATTTGAGAGCTTGATTATAGTACTTCCTTTATGAAAACAGTTAACTCCTTCCCAAGGTTGATATCCTTTGGTGTTGTAAGAGGTCTGTTTACCCTATTAAAATATACACGTACGATTGGCCTAGGGCCATAGTTATCTCTAACATTTACCACTATACCTACCTCAGATGTAGACAACCGTACCATAGACCCTAGTGGATAGACAGCAATATTGTTTGTAAATGCTTGTACTACCTCAGGGTCAAAATAGTACCCCCCACCACCATATAGATTTTCTATAGATTGATAATGAGGGTACCCTTCCATTCGAATCAGCCTATCATATGTTTCACATACAGAAATAATCCTTGCCCCAAGAGAAATTCGCTCTCCCTTTATCTTATTTGGATAGCCTCCTCCGTCCCACTCTTCGTGATGCTGAAGAATTAAATTGCTTATTGCATCTGAGATACCAGCCTCTCTTGCAAAGTAATACCCATATCTAGGATGCTCTTTCCATAATGCCTCCTGCTTTGCAATGCTCTTTAGGTCATTTATTAATAAAGGCATTTCACATAGCCCCAAGTCATGCAAAAGAGCCCCCGAACCAATAGTCACCATTTCTGCAAAGCTAAGACGCATTGCTCCAGCTACCAGCAACGATAGTGCACAAGTGCCTATACAATGCTTATATAGGTAGTAATTATCAATGAGCTTCATCCATACGCAAAAATCAATTAAGCTCTGGTCTTCAAGTATCTTATTGACTACTGTCCGTGCAAGTTTTGAGACCTTTACCATCTCATCATTTTTGTTAGCCTCCAGCTTTTCTGGAGCTAGCCTTACAATCTCTTGTTCAAGTAAACTCTTTAATTCCTTAACTGTGGTGTCATTTGGATGCACCAAAAGTGTAAATCGTTCTGCTACACAAACACTACTTATACCTCTAGCCTTTATTGTAGAAATAAGCTGATCAGTCAACTTTGTTCCAGATGCTATTAATAGCTTTCTCGTTTGTTGACATAAAATTGGTTCGGCAAGAATCATTCCTTCCGAAAGCTCAAATACACTTAGTGATATCATACCATTGACCCTCTCTATATCTCTATTATGGCAAGTTTTTGTTATGCGTATTTTAGGGTTAGTGTCATAATATAAATATACTACTTGAGCGGGTCTGTTACAAGGTCATAATTGGACTTTTAACCCTTTTTTAGTAACTTTTTTTACAAATGTAATTTAACCCAATTATCTTACTCATTATTACAAATAACTATTACTTTAGCAGGTGTTGTTTGGGCTGGGATGCTCTTTGTTGCAAATAAGTACTCTACCATTAGTACTCTGTTTTCTAATCTTCCTGTAAATGCCTGACTATTCTCCATTAGAATAATAGTGTCAGGTGATATATTAAGCTTGAGATTTCCATCACTGCTAGTCAAGGTATTATCGAAGTAATCGTAAATAATATTACCTCTATCTGTTCCCTTTGCCATTGCTACTGCCCTATACTGTGGAGGATATATCAATGGAGTAGGTGCATTACTATCATAGAAGGCCACAATAAAATCACCCTTTTTAAGTGTGGTATTATCAAAGACATAGGTACAAGGCGCAACAACAAAGTTGTTGATATCTGTTTTATCAATCTTGACAGTAAAAAGCTTATAACAACCACTAGGTTCTGCAC
>JAEZFR010000082.1 GCA_023417285.1 Bacillota bacterium | reverse complement strand
GTGCGCTCCAGCTCTTTCAAGCAAGAGCATGACTGTACAAACAGCTGGTAAGGATTCTAGCAAGACTCTTGATACAGTAACATTAACATATTCAGAGGCATTATATGCTGCATCTATTCAGGATTCTGATTATACTGTTGATGGTTACACTGTTGATAGTGTAGTTGTAAACGGTGCAGTTGTTACAATTACTGTAAAGAAGCTTGACTACGGTAATGTTAGAGCAGGTACTGAAATTAAGGTTAAGCAAGTTGGAGAAGTTCTGGATAGCGCTAAGAATGTTCTTGGTGCACAGGATGCTTGGACTATTACTTACAACCCATAATTTTTGCAACCTAAACCTATAAAACCGAGGGATTTATTCCCTCGGTTTTTTACTTCCTAAAATTTTGAATTTTGTAAAAAGAATGAAATAATTAAGATGCTAGCTGTACCCTAATATATGATATAATATTATTAATGACTTAAAAATACTTTATTCTAGGAGGGCTACATGATTAAAAGGCGATTATTATCAGTTATTCTTGTGTTTTGTATAATCTTAACAACCATAATGTGTGTTGGTGCTGAAACACCTGTTGCACAAACAGATATAGATACCATTGCCAAGGTAATAAACAAATTGGGAATGTTATCAGGGGATGGAAAAGGTAATTACAATCTACCCTCAAAGCTGCTAAGAGCAGAAGGCTGTACTTTTATAGTAAATATGCTTGGTATGAGTACTTTTGTAAATCAAAACAAAGGTAATTTGGTTAATACCGGGTTTGGAGATGTTAAGTCTACTGACTGGTATGCTGCAAATATTGGATTCTGCAAACAATATAAGATATTAGAGGGTTACATAGAGAATGGAAATATGATGTGTGGACCAACGCAATTCCTTACCGAAAAGCAATTTATGGCTATGCTAATACGTGCGCTAGGATACACAGACGTTGCGTGGGATAATATATATAAAACAGCCCTTCAAATAGGTTTAGTAAAAGATAAATCATATGAGGAGAAGACAGGAGATGAAGCTTTATTCACAAGAGGAGATACTGTAAGGCTATTGTATAATGCTCTTTTTCTCAACAAAAATGGATCTAATATGTCACTAATAAGGGAATTGATAAAGGATGGAAAGGTAAGTCAGAAGGTTGCACTTGAAGCAGGAGTGATAACGGACCAGCTACCAGCTGAAATTCTTGGTATTACTGCTCAGAGCTCAGAATGGATTGAAGTTACTTTAAATGAGAGTTTCAATGCACTCTCGGACAGTAATATTAGAATCTATGATACTCAGACCAAAGAAATTCTGCCTTTTAATATTAATTCGCAGGTGGATTCAAAGATAAGGATAAAGACAACTAGGCAGCAGCCTGGACAGTCATATACTGTTGAAATAAGCAATATCACTGATTTAGAGGGTAATCTTTATGATAAGATTAGTGGAAAGTTTTCTGGATATGAAAATAAAGAGATTGTTTCAGATCTTTTTAAGATAAGCAAGGTTGAACAAACTGCAAATAATGAGGTAATAGTATACTTTACACATCCCATAAACGAAAATGCTGAAGTTCCCGAGTATTATGATATTCTCAGGGGTTCGGACATAATTGTAAAAGGCAATAAGGCAACGGTAGAGGTAAAAGCCATCAATGAAAATGCAGTAAAGGTTTCACTTAAGTCATATAATCTCGTTGAAGATACTCAATATACAGTAAAGGTAAATGGAGCTTTAATTGGAGCATATGGTACTAACTTGGGACAAAACTCAGGTGATGAGTTCAAGTTTATAGCTCGCAAATTAGAGAGCGAAAGGTTTAAAGTTGTTGGGCTAAGTAGCATTACAAATAAGACAATAAAGTTGGATTTTAGTAAACAATTGGACTTTACAGCAGAGCAGGTATTTAATTATTACATAACTGAAATGAATACAAATACTCCTATTCAGGTTACAAAGGCAAATATTATTAATGGTAAAAGCGTCGTTTTGGCACTTGGAACACAGATGGACAGCAAAAAGGCGTACAACATATTGATTAATATTGCCTATGAAGCTGGGAGACTAAACAAAATAGAGAATGAGAAGTATACCTTTAATGGAAATGATATTATTTCAAATGATATTCAGGTTAAATCAATAGTTCCATATGATTTAAACAGTATATACGTAAATTTTGATAGAGAGATATCAGAGTCTGCTGCTACTAATGTAAATAACTACTCTATTCTCTGCTTGAGTAATACAACATATGATGTAAAGCCAATAAAGGCTGTGTATTCAAAGAAAGATCCTAAGGGTATAAGGCTTTATGTATCCTACGATAAGCCTTTTGTTGGCGACAGTATCTATAGACTGAGAATTGGAACAGCTTTTCAGGATAGTACTGGAGTAGCTCTGTCAAAGGAAATAGAGCATTCGTTTATAGCAAACAAGATACCAAAAACTAAGCCTGAAATAGTAAAAGCGGTATTTATTGCAAGCGACACAATTAAAATTGAGTTTAATAAGGATATATCACTTGATGCACCTAACATACTTACCCAAAACTATTACATTCAAAGTGCGGCAAGCACTACAAACAAAAAAATTCCATTGGGTATTTCCTATATTGATAATAGAACTATTGTATTAAAATTTGATAAGCTTGACGTTATAGATCAGAATTATCTTGTATATAAAGAAATAAAGGATATTACTGGGGAAGTATACCCAGGATCTCAGATAAATACGCCAGTGTTTGTAGGGGAGTAGAAAGGCTTTAATTGTATATATAAGTATGATAAAATATATAAAAATAGTAAAACAAGGATTTATTTGTCACAATGGTAAAATTAATATCCAAATATTTAAGCACATTCACCAGAGATGGACTAGGAATTGTGCTTAGAAAGCTGTTTGTAAAACTTCTGTTGCCATATAAGCTAATAAGGTGGCAATATATTAAGAATAAGGTATCAGATGTTAATATTCATGACATAAAGGTATCAGTTGTGGTACCGTGCTATCAATATGGAGTTTATTTGGAGGAAGCAATAAATAGTATTTTGTCTCAGACTGTAAAATGCAAAATAACCATAATTATCGTTAATGATGGTTCAACAGATGAACATACTATAAACGTTATAAATAAATATGAGAAATTGAAAGCGCACAATATAAGGGTTGTGCATCAGCCAAATAAGGGAGCATCATCGGCACGAAATATGGGAGTATTACATACTAAAGCTAAATATATCTGTTTTCTTGATGCAGATGATAAGCTACACCCTAAGTTTCTAGAAAAGACACTCAGGGTTTTAGAAGGCAATTTAAACATTGACATTGCCTATACATATGCGTGCCTATTTGGTGATATATGCGCAACTTGGACTACTGAGGATTTAAGTTTAAAAACAATAAAAAAGTACAATTATATCCCTGCTACAGCTGTATATAGAACAGAAATATGGGAAGATCTAAAGGGTTATGATGAGGCTATGAAAAGCGGATATGAAGATTGGGATTTTTGGATAAGGTGTGCACAAAAAGGATACAAAGGGTATGCGATACCAGAGAAACTGTTTTATTATAGAAAACACAGTAAGAGTATGAACACAGACGCTCAAAAAAGAAATATTGGCTTGAAGGCATACATTAATGACAAGATCGATCAGAGGATAATCAAATGAGAAAGTTAAAAGGCTTATTAGTTGGAGTAAAAAGGTATAAGAGTTTAATATATGAATTAGTAATCCGTGATATAAAAATACGTTACAAAAGAAGTGTGCTAGGGTTACTATGGACCCTAATAAATCCAATACTAATGATGACTGTTATGACATTAGTCTTCTCAAATTTATTTAAGTTTGATATTGAAAACTTCCCTATTTACCTATTTGCGGGGAATATAATGTTTAGCTTTATGGTAGAAGCCACTACTAACGCATTACATTCAGTAACAGGGAATGGAAGTTTAATAAGAAAGGTGTACATACCAAAATATCTATTCCCATTGTCTAAGGTTTTATCTAGTGCAGTTAATCTATTCTTTTCTTTTATAGCAATGATGATAGTAATGGCCTTTACAGGAGTTAGCTTTACACCTACATTACTACTAGCACCAGTTTTAATTATTTATTTAATAATTTTCTGTATTGGATTAGGACTAATACTCGCAACGCTTATGGTTTTTTATAGAGATGTTGCACAATTGTATAGTGTAATAACACTAGCTTGGATGTATTTGACACCTATATTCTACCCATCATCATTATTGTCCGACAAATCGCAACTATTTCTATCGCTAAACCCAATGTATCACTATATTGAATATACAAGAGACATTGTATTATATAATGCGGTACCTTCATTAGCCCAGAACTTAACCTGTATCGGAATATCACTAGTAACTCTTGTATTAGGCTTACTAGTGTTTTATAAGAAACAAGATAAGTTTATCCTCTATATATGATTGGAAGGATTTTAGATATGATAAACCCTATAATAGAAGTAAAAAACGTATCAATGATGTTTAATAAGAGCGCTGAAAGAGTAGATAATTTAAAAGAATATTTTGTAAGGGTTTTAAAGAGAAATCTAATGTTTCAGGAATTTTGGGCACTTCAGGACATTAGTTTTGAGGTGTGTAAGGGGGAGTCTCTTGGTATTGTAGGATTAAATGGAAGCGGTAAAAGTACTTTGCTAAAGATAATAGCCCAAGTAATGAAGCCTACAAAAGGTAATGTTAGTGTGAATGGTAGTGTAGCACCGCTTATTGAATTAGGTGCTGGTTTTGATATGGATTTGACAGCAAGAGAAAACATTTTCTTAAATGGTGCAGTACTAGGCTATAGTAGAGTAGAAATGAAAAGGAATTTTGAGAATATACTTGATTTTGCTGAACTATGGGATTTTGTTGATTGCCCACTTAAAAATTACTCTTCTGGTATGGTTGCTAGATTAGGCTTTGCTATTGCCACAGTTCATACACCAGATATATTAATAGTAGATGAAATATTGGGAGTTGGAGATTATAAATTTCAAAATAAGTGCCACAAGAGAATGAGTGAAATCATTGATAGTGGTGCTACTATAATCTTTGTTTCACACTCTATAGAAGAGGTTAAAAAGATTTGTAATAAATGTCTATGGCTTGAAGGAGGTAAGGTTGTAAAATTTGGCGATTGCTCAGAAATATGTAAGGAGTATTCTGAACGCTAAAATTACATTCTAATATATATGAATTTTGACTTTACGAAGCAGCCAGGTAGAGTAAAACTGAATAAATGCATAGTAAATAGTTATATAGAGCCTTTAGTAAGTATAATAACACCATTTTATAACTCTGGGAAGTATTTTGAACAGACATATAATTGTGTTATAAATCAAACATTTCCATGGTTTGAATGGATAATAGTAAATGATGGTAGCACTAGGAAAGAAGATATCAGTACTCTCACTAATCTCGCTATATCTGATAATAGAATAAAGGTACTACATAAACAAAATGGGGGAATATCAACTGCTAGAAATAAAGCAATTGCTGAATCAAGCACCGACATAATAATCCCTTTAGATGCTGACGATCTAATAGTACCTACTTTTGTAGAGACAATTTTCTGGGCACTTTATTACAATCCTCAATATGGTTGGTGCTATACAAAAAGCGTTGGCTTCCAGGATGAAGAATATGTTTGGGATAAGCCCTTTGATGCAAAAAGGCTAAAAAAATATAATTTCTTGGTCAATTGCGCGGGAATACGTAAGAAAGATTTGTTAGAAGTGGGATGCTATGATGAGACATTAAAGCACTATAACGAGGACTGGAGATTATGGCTCAAGTTTTTATCAGCAGGTAAAAAACCCATAAAGCTAGGGTATTATGGCTTTTGGTATAGGAGAACAGATAAAGGAGTGCTTTCTCTAGTAAAGCAAAATAAGCATACAAAAAAAGTAGCAAGAACATTAATTATCGAGATGGCTAAGACCGCGGATACAAATGTTACTGCTAAAGAATACCCATGCAGAGGTAAAATAAATCAATTTGTAGGACCTAGGCTTAGTAATTTTGAAAGAAAGTTGTATAATGTTAATGATAAGCTAAATATTTTGATGCTCATTCCGTGGATGGAAATGGGAGGAGCAGATATTTTTAATCTTGAAGTAGTAAAGGGTTTAAATAAAGAAAGATATAATATAAGCATTTTGACCACAGTACCGTGTAATAATCAATGGCGACAACGGTTTGAAGATTATGTAACAGATATATTTGAATTACCTAGTTTCCTAGATATAGAGAATTATGCGGAGTTTATTAGTTATTATATTAAAAGCAGAGATATAAAACTAGTATTCTTATCAAACTCATATTATGGATATTATCTGGTTCCATGGATAAAGAAGAATTTTCCGGAAATTGTTATGCTGGATTATGTACATATGGAGGAATGGTATTGGAGGAGTGGGGGGTTTGCGAGAACATCAGGTGTTGTGGGAGACCTACTAGAAAAAACATACGTATGTAATGAGCGGACTAGACAGGTATTGATTAATCACTTTAATCGGGCACAAGAATCTGTAAAAACTCTATATATAGGCGTAGATAAAGAGAAATACAATGCTGATATAGTTGAGTATGGACAAGCAAAGGAGACTCTAAATATATCACCTAAAAGACCATGCATATTATTTCCATGCAGAATCCATCCTCAAAAAAGGCCGTTTTTAATGATGGAAATAGCGGATAGACTACGTCAGAAAATAAATGATATAGCATTTATAGTAGTAGGGGATGGGCCTCAAATGGTCGAGCTGCAGAGAGCTTGCCATAAGAGGGGGTTGGAGAATACAGTTTATTTTGCTGGTCAGCAAAGTGATATGAGACCGTATTATAAGGATTGCGAAATAACTCTTATATGTTCGCTTAAAGAAGGGTTAGCACTTACCGCGTATGAATCTTGTTCAATGAGTACACCTGTTATTTCTAGTGATGTAGGTGGGCAGGCTGAATTAATTGATTCCTCTGTAGGAGCTATACTTCCATTGCTACAAAGTGAAAAGGAACAATTAGATAGTAGAATATT
>JAEZFR010000078.1 GCA_023417285.1 Bacillota bacterium | reverse complement strand
TCCACACACTGATAAGTACTTATCGGAATTAAGGCCCTGAAGGGAGATTCTCAAAATATCCAAACCGGCATCAATGATTTCGTCAGCTAGTTTGTTAGTAAGAAGTGAGCCGTTACTAATTATTTCAATTCTTTCTGCAACGTTCGCGTCTTTTACTCTTCTAATCATTTCAGGAAGATCTTTGTGCAGCATTGGCTCTCCGTGACCAGTCAGTGATATAACTTTTAATTTCTTAGGGAATTCTTTTAATTGTTCAATAATATTATCAAGTGTTTCCAAACTCATATTTTCTTTAGAAAATCTATATTGCTCCATAAGCTCTGAAGAGGGTTGACTGTGAGCACAGTAAACACACTTGAAATTACAAAATGTTGTTGGAAAGATATACAGTGTAAAGGGAGTGTCAAGAGGAACGGCCTCTGCAAGCTTTACCCGTTCTAGCCCTCCTAAAGGTTTAATCTGTGAAGTCATAATATTTATCCATCCTTTCTAATATTGTAGCATAGCAATCATCTAAATTTTCTCGAGCATCTAAAATAAAATCTTTTGATTCACAGTTTTTACATGAGTTAAAAGATGTTACCTTATGCTTAAGCATTTTTTTTAGCAGGTTGATTCTTTCTCTTCCATTCCAAATTTCTAATAACGTGTTGTTATGTATGTTTCCTATTGACAGCTCCTTACTTATATCTGTTATAGGACACGCCAATACAGAACCATCTAAAAAAATCTGCAGTTGATAAAATGGCATTGCACAAATTTCTCTAGGGGTAACATATTCATTAAACAAGTTTCTGCTGCTATCAACAATTCCTCCGTGGTCACCCATTTTTTCTTGGTTACATATTAAATGCTCAATATAACAACTGTCACATATAGGTGAAAAGGTGCTATAAAATATTTGCTCTTCCTGTTTTGATTTAAGCATACTATCAATAATTTTTATATATATATGAGTATCCTTTTTGTTGGTATACAAGTAGGTTAGATTTTCAATAAACTTATCGTAATCAAGACTATACTTACAATTATCTATATAGCTTTCAGAGGTAAGCCCTTGTAAGGATATTATAAACTTAGATACTCCAGAGGATATAAGCTGTTTAGTATAATCTTGTGTAAACAGTGAACCGTTTGTTACAACATCAATCTTTCCAGTAAACCCATCAGTTCTTAGAGTTCTAATCATCTCAGGAAGAGCCCGGTTTATAAGGGGTTCTCCTAAGCCAACAAAAAGGATTCTTTTTGGATGTGGGGAGAATTGGCATATTTGCTTAGATATTATTTTGAATTCTTCGATTTTCATAGTATTGCATTCAGTCTTTTTAGTGGTCTCTATTGAGTGTGCACAATAAAAACATTTGAAATTACATAATCTTGTAATTTCAATCAATACGGTATAGGGAGAAGAAAGTGGAATAACATTCTTCAATATCTCCCTTTCTTTATCATAATTAGGCTCAATTTTTGCGGTCATAGATTATTCTCCTTTATCAATTCTTCTAGTTTTTCATCTTTAAAATAACTATAATATTGAAGTAAAGACCCCTTTGACTTGCCAGCTGCTAATCCAGTAATGTTTTTAGGATCGTACTTATAGCATGAATTAAACCATTCATAGGGTGAACTTCCAAATACATTTTGAGCATTATGAAAGTCCTTATTTTTCTTAATAACATCATTATAAACAACTAAAAGTGCATTTACAGTATTTGAAATACTAAGATTATTCCTAACATAGTGGGATGCATTTTCACCGAGGGAAACTCTTAGTTTTTGATTAAAATAAAGGTCTTTAGCTTTGTGTGCAAAATCTTCATAGCTAGTGCATACCATTCCTGTTTCACCATGGCTTACTAAGTATTGCTCAGTACACTGCTTCATTACTAAGGGGCATACTTTTGCATACATTGCTTCTAAAAGAGCATTTTCTGAGGCCCCGGTGTGATTTGGGTGCAATAAGCATGCAAATAAATCAAATGAAGAGAGTTCCTCCATTACATTACTTGAATATCCTTTAAAGATAAACTTGTCAGAGTAATTTGAGTCATTTACATCTTTAATAAGGTCATTGGCATATTTCAAATCTCCGACAATTACAAATTTTACATTTGGAATGTCTGCACACCCTTCGCATATTTTAACAAAATCAGGGTTTGTTTTCTCATATCCTAAAAATCCAACATATCCAATGACAAAGTCGTTATGCTTTTTCAAAGGAATTGGGTCGCCACTAAAGTCATTACCTGAACTAATAGCTAGATAACCAAGTTCCTTTACTGTTTTTCTTTCACTTTCAGTCCAAAAAGGATTGTCAAAAGAATATGGTGTAGCAAAAACAAAAGCATCGGGAAGCTTAACAAAATCAAACGGAATACAGGGGTAATTACAGCCAGAAATATGGCTCCAAACTACTAGGCGTGTTTTGACTTTAGGCAGATTATTTATCATAAAGTCAGTAATCAATGGATGATGCCACCATTCTATTTGCACAACATCTGCGCGCTCTAATAGTGACATAATATCATGTGACTTTAATGAGTATATTTGAATTCCAGAGCTTATACATAAATCATAATAATGTCTGTTTTTAGGCTCCTCAAGACATATTATGCAATGATTATTGTGCTTATCATTTAAACATAATCCCAACAGAACATTACCTACTCCTCCGCCTAGATGGGCTGTTACATGCAATATGTTCATTTATCCCCCTTAATTTCTAGATAATATTGAAGTACTTTGAATAACTTTCCCATTCCTTGTCAGATGATATAATTCTTTTAAATTCTGACATTTCTTTGTCTATGAGCTGATAATCGCAACACATACCTTCTAGTGATTTTGCTAGACAATAATGGGCAAAAGCGTGAAATGGGAACTTCTTTGCGACATAATCAAAATAGTCATGTGCTAACTGATAATTTCCAGAGCTTAAGTTATAGTTGTTTATAAAGTTTAAGTCTAAGTTCATGAGGTAGGATTCTCTTGTTATCTGATCAGGAGTAAAATCCTCTGTACTAATTGATGCAGCATGAAATCCGCTTTCTGCTTTGAAATTATCTGTAAGATACCCTTTTTCAATGCAAATATCGTATAATCTGCTTCCTTTTAAAGGGGTAGCGCAGAAAACATTATACCAATCAATTTTTGAGTTTCTCAAAAATTGTATACTTTCTAACCTGTTTTCTTTTGTTTCGCCTGGAAATCCATTTACCACAGATGCATGTACACGTATATCATAAAGCTTAAACCAGGAAAGAATTGTATCAAGCAATGAAAGGTCAACAGGTTTATCAATAATTCTATTTAGAGTATGCTGACAGCCCGATTCTAGAGCAAGAGATATTGAACTAAATCCAGCCTGCTTCATTAAATAAACTACTTCTTCATCCAATGCAAAGGCAGATACTCCACTGGGGGCAGAAACTTTAAGGTTGAATTTTTGTAGACCCATAAGAATTTCTTTTGCTCTAGGTTTATCTAAAAGAAATTGATCATCACAAATCTCAAGATGAGTAAGGCCATACTTGTTGACCATTATTTCTACATCAGAAATTACTCTCGCCGCAGACATCTTTCTCATCTTTTTTCCGTGAACAAAATGGGACGCACAGAAAATGCAATTAAATGGGCAGCCTCTACTTGTATGAATAGGGAGAGAAACACCACTAACATCTAGTAATGTGAAGAGTGATTCAATGTGGGTGTATTCTGAAATATCCTCTAAAAGATCAAAATGTAAAGGTGGAATTTCATCAAGATTAACAATCATTTCGGGTAAAGGTTCATAATTATGTTGGAGCTTATTTAGGGTTTGCCAAGACTTACCTAAATCTAACTCTTGATAGAAGTCTTTCGATTGACATAATCTTAAGATTGGAATTTCTCCCTCAAAAAACGAGATACCATCTACATAACCATCATTTAATATTTCTTCATAATATGCCATTGCGCATGGTCCTCCTGCAAACACGAGGGGGTTAATATCACAAGATTTACATACTTTAGCTATGTCTTTTACAGTATCTAGCAGAAAATTGAACATAGCGCTAATACCAATAATATCAGGCTTGAAATCGTTTATATATGATTTTAGGTGACTGTAATACTCCTCTCTTGAAGAAAAAGAGTATTTAGATATAGTGTAGTCAATAATTTTAATCGATACGTTATCTTTCATGTTCTCCTTTACATATGAGGCAATAGAAAGGATACCATACCGTATTGACACAGATTCTTTGTTATGTTTAGTTAATAGTAATTCAGACATCCCAGAATTAAAGGGATTGATCAATAATAATTTTCTCATTGTAATCTCCTATTTTTTTAAGCAAAATAAGTAGTCCTTTGTTATCATTTTATTATAAATATTATTAATGTTAGATTCATCGCTGAGCATTTTACAGATTTGGTTTATTGCATCTCTATCTTCTGCACCAATTTTATAAGGCTCAGCCGACACGTTAATTTTTTGAGGATTAAACATTTTCACTAAATTTATTATTTCTTCAATAGAAATTTGTATGGGCATTTCTGGATCTAAAGTAGTACTTTTATTAGTTAAATTTAAATAAGTATATATACTAACACAGTTGCGAAACTTAAAAATTAAGTTTCCGCCTGATTTTACAATGCCAAGAATTTTCTTAAGCATTTTGGCAGGTTGGTCATATGTATTGATTGGTTCACCTAATATTACATAATCGGCAGAGTTAGCTTCATAATAGTCAGCTATATGCTCCATTCTATCACAGATTACTTGTGGGCTATCACAAACAAACTGTAAATCATCATAATACTTTGCCTTAGTAGTAAATGCTAAGCGGTTGCTATTAAAGACACCAAGCTCTCTTAATCTATTGGATATACTTAAAATAGGTTGACCACATTTAACATCTATGCCTAATATACTAGGACAATTAGTATGAGGGCTATCTAAGTATTGTAAGCAATCTAGATCGAAATTGAGTACATCATCCCAAGCATCTATACCCTTATATTTTTTCTTAAATGAGTCTCTTCCTAAAACTAATGAGTTATTAAACGTTTTTTCATCCTTATCTTCGAGCTGCCTGAAATTGTGGTCGTGATGAACAACGGTATCCCCTGCAAGTATCATTTTATAGCCTGTACGTCTGATACGAGCACATAAATCATCTTCTCCAAAGTCATGAATGAAGGCAGGATCGTTGGATCCAAGTACATTTAGTAGTTCAGGTTTGAACACTGATAAAATAGGAATTAATCTAAGCCTTTCTTGCCATTTTGTTGGGTCACTAATTTTGTTAAAGTCATCAGCTTTTATAAAAAACTCGTCAAGTGAAGAAAAAGAAAAGCCAGGAGGTTGTTGAAAATTTGAAACGTTTGTTGACATAGGAGTAACAAGACCAATTCTTTCATCACTTTCAATACATTTAATTAAGTTTGTTAGCCAATTGCTAGTTACGTATGTATCATTTGAGATAGTCACGATATATCGTCCACTACAAATGCTCATGGCAGTTTTAACAGGATATCCTGAACCAACATTATGGGTTACTTGTAATATTTTTTTCCTTGGAAAGGAAATGGATTTGAAGTATTCCAATGTACCATCTGTAGACCCATTATCTATAAGTAATAACTCATAGTCTCCCTCGGTGTACTTTAAGATGCTTTCAACACATTTCATAGTTTTATTTAGCCTATTATATGCTTGCACATATATTGTTACAAGAGGATCAGAAGACTTCCTTCCAAAGTTAAGGCTAGAGGTTCTCATCTTATATAACGATTGACTACTAGTATCTCCTTGGGTTACAGGATTAATATGACTAGTGTTTAAAATAATAATATCTTTATCTGACATTTAAATCTCCCCCGTTGTAAAATTGAATACAATTATTTATACCTTCCTCAAAAGAATAATTGAAATTAGTTATAAGTTTTTGCTTTTCTATACTTGCAACTATATATTCAGGAGTAACTGGCTGATTGTCATATCTTACTAAATCATGGCAGTTTAGTATAATAGATATTTTTTCAAACAACTCCTTCATTCGGATGCTTTCACCACTTGCTATATTTATGTCCCCTTCAAAATTACTTTCAAAGATGTCACAAATTATTCTAGCAGCATCCTTTACGTATAAAAAGTCTCTAACAGCCATTGAATTTTTACATGTTATAGCATTGCCTTTGAGAAGATTACTAATTATATAGGGAACAACTCGTGAAGGCTTTTCATTTTCTCCAAAAAGGTAGAAGAGTCTGCCCCATACAAGACTAATTCCATTATCTTTTGAATACTGTGTGGCCATAGTGTGTAATGCAATTTTGCAAGCAGAATATAAGTTATCTGGCAATAAAGTATCAGTTTCTGATAAAGGACTGCTTCTATATTCATATTCAAAACAAGTACCACTAATAAAAGCTCTTATTCCGCCTACATTTCTAAAAGCAGTAAGTAGATTCATGCTAGCGGTAACCCAATCAATATTTTTATTAGAGTGCAAATAAATATTATGTGTTGTCTCCCAAGCAAGATGAATCAAATAGCTAGGGGAGATATCCCTCATGACTTCTAGTATTGCTGTATAGTT
>JAEZFR010000070.1 GCA_023417285.1 Bacillota bacterium | reverse complement strand
CGCATATATAAACCCACCATTGACAAGCGTTGACTGGAATAAGAATCTAATGTCACAGGAGGCTTGTAGTTTACTTCTAAGACGACTTAAAAATCCAAACAAAAAGAGTGACGGCATCGTTTTGCCATGTAATATTGTTGAAAGAAAATCTGTAAGAAGTATACAATAAATCGGTAAAAGAAAGGACCGATTTAGTTTTTACACAAAAATCGTAACGTTAAAATTTTAAAAGGACGATATTACAGGTAATAAAATCATAACTAATTATTTAATTTTAGGAGGAGAGAAAATGGGTAAAAAATTCATTGCTATCGTACTAACACTCATGATGTCATTAAGTGTATTTACAGGTTGTGGCTCAGACACATCAACGCCAGCGTCTACTACACAGTCAAGTTCGGATTCTTCTTCAAGCACTGCAGGTGGGGCATTAAAACCCGCTGATCTTACCATGTGGACATTCTTGGATCTCACATCAAAGAATGCAAGAGCAGTTGTACTAGGTAAATTAATTAAGAATTTTGAAGCTGCAAATCCTGGTGTGAAGGTTAAGGTTGAAACACAGGAATGGACAACAATGTCGGCTAAAATTATAGCAGGTCATGCTGCCGGTAACAGCCCAGATATCTTTATGATTAATATGGCTAACCTCGGAGAGGCTATTGCTGCTGGGTGTATGGAGCCTCTTGAAAATTTATTCTACAATAACTGGACAGAAGAACAGCGCAAAGATATAGATAGCGAATTATTCAGAGCAGGCTTTGATGGAAAGTACCATCATGAAGTTCCTCTATTTTCGGGTACTTTTGGAATTATGTACAGAATAGATTTATTTGAGAAGTTTGGCATAAAAGCAGAGGACATTAAAACATGGGATAATCTAGTAGAAGCAGCTAAGAAACTTACATATGTTAATGAAGATAAACTTCAGGTTTATGGCTATGGCGTAGGTTACAGCACAGATGTAACTGATCCTCATGGCGTTCTACCAACTGCCCTTTTTAGTCAGGAAGGCGGCATATTCACAGATGATGGAAAACCAAATAACTGGTCAGGTGAAGCAGGTAAGAAAGCACTACAGTTCCAGATTGATCTTATAGAAAAGCACAAGGTAATGCCATCAAGCAGTGTTGCACTTACATCTGAAGAAGTATATAACATGTTTGAAGCGGGTCAGTTTGCAATGATTTCAGCAGGCTCTATACGTATTCCTACAGTTAAAGGTCTTACTGCTTTTGATCCAAAGAATGTTGGCTTCATGGCTAATCCAGAGTGGAATGCAGGCCAGGGTAGCTCTATTGCAAATGCTTACGCATGGAATACAGCAGTATGGTCTGGAAGTAAACATAAAGAAGCAGCGGGCAAATTTTTGGAATACTTAGTATCGCCTGAGGCTGATAAGATGTGGGTAACAGAAGCTAACCAGATTCCTGTTCTCTCATCCACCATTGAAGCAGCAGGAGATTTTATTAATACACCAGACAACAGCTGGATGATAAAAACTAAAGATATCTTCTCCAATTCTGCGCATGTCTTCTCAGGAGCTTACGGCATTACAGGATTTGCACTTGATCTGCAGAATGCAATGATCTATGCATACTCTGATGGTATGAGCGTAGAAGATGCTTTGAAAAAAGCAGAAAAAGACTTTACTGACAGAAATGTCAACAGATAAATAATATCATTTTAATTTGCACAGGAAGCCTTTTGTAGGTTTCCTGTGCAGATAAATAAAAAAGTTGATATCTCAGTTTTTATTGAGATTGGGGAGGAGCTTGACCAATGGAGAAGGCGATAAATAAAAAAGACAGCGCAGTAAACTGTCTACTTCAGAAGGGAGGTAATAGGTTACTCCCGTATTTACTGATGTCTCCTACGCTGATATTCATAGTATTGTTTTTGCTTGTGCCACTGATATTTGCATTTTATTGCAGCCTGTATCGTGCGGATTATATGCAGTTTTCAAGATTTTTAGGATTAGGAAACTATATTGATGTATTGACCGATATCGAGATACTAAAATCTATTGGGAGAACATTTTATGTCTCTGGTATAAGTCTTATTGTTTCATTAATAGTAGGTGTAGCATTAGCCTTATGTATAAATGCTTTGAGCGAAAAGCTGGCATATATTGTACAAATTATCGTTCTTATACCGTGGGTAACATCTATGATTGTTGCCGCAATGCTTTGGAAATGGATATTCCAGGATGAAACAGGATTATTAAACTATCTTTTTTCACAGATTGGCTTAAACAAAATTGGGTTTTTAACTGATAAAAGAATAGCAATTTATACTCTTATATTTGTTCTTACTTGGCGTGTTGTTGGATATGTTATGGTTCAGGTATTGGCAGGCTTAAAGTCTATTCCTCAGGAATATGAAGAGGCATCAAGAATAGATGGAGCAAATAAGTGGAAGCTATTTTGGTATATAAGATTTCCTCTTCTCAAAACGCCGCTTACTATTTCAGCAATTATAGTTGGTTTATCAAATATTAACAATCTTAATGTTCCACTCACACTATTAGCAGGAGGACCTGGAACGTCTACAATGGTGGTGGCAATTGATGTTTACAGAATGAGCTTTACAAACTATCACTTTGGAGAATCAAGTGCACTTTCTATAGTGCTTTGCTTAATTAATTTCCTGCTGGCAGTTATTTATATTAAGGCGGTGAAGTATGAGATCTAAAAGTGTTTCAAAATATGCACTATTAGTTTTTGGAGTATTTATTCTTATCATAGTTCTTATAGTAAATCTGATACCGTTTTTTTGGGGTGCAATAACATCCCTAAAGACTGCACGTGAGCTGATGGTATTTCCACCGAAATTTATAGGATTTACTGCAAGCATCGAGCATTATATCACAGTGCTTAATGGCACATTTTCAACGGCTGCTTTTAACAGTATTATGTATAGTTTAATTTCAGTTATTGTAGGTGTTATTGCAGCAATGATGTCTGGTTATGCACTTACACGCTGTAAATTTGCAGCTAAAAAGCCATTGTTCTATATAATAATTTGCGGAATCCCTCTTTCAATGGGGAGTGCTGCAATGGTAGTACCTAACTACATGCTGTTCTCTTTTTTAGGAATGAATAATAACTTCTTTACACTACCACTTATTTATATTGCGTACAATATTCCAATGGCAGTATGGATAATGGTAGGAGGAATGCAAGGTGTGCCTTATGCAATTGAAGAGGCAGCTCAGATAGATGGTGCATCAAAAAGGTATATAATTTTTTCATTGGTACCAAGCATATGTAAGCCTACTCTAGCATGTGCAGCGCTCATGATTTTTATTGGAGCATGGAATGAATACACAGTATCGTCAGTACTAGTTAATTCACAAGATTTGTATCCAATTCAGGTATCTATTTATAATTACATAGGTTATTTCGGAAGAGAATGGGGGCCGTTAACAGCGGCGGCTACACTTGCAGTTATACCAGTTCTCATCGTATTTTCTTTTTTAGGTAAAATGCTTATATCCGGGTTAACAGCAGGAGCAGTAAAGGGATAATATTTCACAATACTATAATATAACTAATTCTAAGGGGATAAAAATGTATAATAAAAAATATGATTTAATTGTTGTAGGAAGTGGCCCGGGAGGAGTGCCAGCAGCAATTGCAGCTGCAAGGCGTGGCCTAAAAGTATTACTTGTTGAAAGAAATGCTCAGATAGGTGGCTTGCTGGTTTCAGGGCTTCCAATTCTAGCTTTCCTTGATCGTTCTGGGAATACTGCAGTAAAAGGTATTGCTCAAGAAATTATTGATAGACTACTTGAGGTAAATGGAACAATGGGGCATATTCCTTCTCCATTGCTAAATTCAGTGACTCATGTTAATGCTCCATGGATGAGTATTATTCTTTTTGAAATGTGTGAAAAGGAAGAAAATCTTGATGTCCTTCTATATGCTGAACTTAAGGAAGTTAAAGTTGACAATGGTAAAATGAAAGGTATAAGTGTATATTGTCGTGGAGAGGAAATGCACTTTGATTCAAATTTAATCATTGACGCTACTGGCGATGCGTGTGTGGCATATAAAGCTGGAGCAAAATATGAAAAAGGTGATGCTGATGGCAAAGGGCTTCAGCCTGCTACAATCACTTTTGAGCTTGGTAACGTAGATTATGATAAATTAATAGATTATCTAAAAGATCATCCTGAGGATTATAAGTTACCGGATACTTTCCCAGGAATTGAACAGACACTAGATTATTTTAAGAACAACAAATGCTATACAATGATGGGTTTTAGTAACATAGTAAATGAGAGTAGAAAAACGGGGGAACTTACTATTCCTCGTAATATGATTGACATATGCAAACAGGTTAATGGAAATGCATTTCTTAATGTTACACGCGCTATAGATACAGATGTAACAGACTTTGAAAGCATTATAAATGCAGAGTTTGTTTGTCACAAACAAGTAAAAGAGCTTGTACCATTTATGCAGAAGTATATTCCTGGTTTTGAAAATGCGCACCTGGTTTCTATGATACCATCTATAGGAGTTAGAGAGAGTAGACGTATTGTTGGTAAGAAACAGCTTACACTTGATAATATTCAAAATCTCGAGATACCTAATGATACTGTTGCAATGGCAGGTTATAACGTAGATATACATAGCCCTGATAGTCCTGCTATGACTATGATAACAGTTAAACATGGTATTGGTATTCCATATGGATGCCTCGTGCCAGAAGCTATAGAGGGACTCCTCATGAGTGGAAGAACCATTTCTGTTGATCAGAGTGCTTTTGCAATGATACGTGTAATGGCTACATGTATGGCAATAGGTCAGGCGGCAGGAACAGCTATGGCAATTGCACACCAGCGAGGTGTTTTACCTTCAAATATTGATGTAGATGAACTTCGCACTGAATTGAAAAAGGACGATGCAATTATCGGACTTGAATAGGTGCGAGATTGAAAAAGGACGATGCAATTATCGGACTTGAATAGGTGCAAGATTGAAAAAGGACGATGCAATTATCGGACTTGAATAGATGTAAGGAGGAAAACAAAATGTTTATTCCAAAAACAATGAAGGCTTTGGTTGCTTACAGTAATACTGATTACAGATATGAAGAAAACTTTCCTGTGCCACAATGTGGTGCAGACGATATTTTGATAAAGACAGAAGGCTGTGGGGTTTGTGCTGGTGATCTTAAATGCCAGCACGGTGCAGCTATGTTCTGGGGTGATGAAACCCAGTCACCATGGGTAGATGCTCCCTTTATTCCGGGGCATGAATTTTTTGGTGTGGTTGCTTACGTTGGAGAAAATGTAAGAGGGTATGAAGTTGGAGAACGCGTAGCAGTTGAACAAATAGCCCCTTGTGGTGAATGCAGGTTCTGCAAGAGTGGTCATTACTGGATGTGCCAGCCTCACCAAATATATGGTTTCTTTAAGGATTTCTGTGGAGGAATGGCAGAATATGTCCGAATCCCTACTAAGAACTCCTTAATTCATAAGGTTCCGGCTTCAATGTCTATAGAAGCCGCTTTGCTAATAGAGCCTTATGGGTGCTCAAAGCACTGTGTGGACCGTGCAACTATTGGAAGTGAAGATATAGTTGTTCTCTCGGGTGCAGGTACTTTGGGTTTGGGTATGGTTACTTATGCAAAAATGTTAAAGCCAAAGACATTAATTGTTCTTGATATGATGGACGAGCGTCTGGAAAAGGCAAAAGAGTTTGGTGCTGATATTGTTTGGAATCCCTCAAAGATTGATGTGGTTAAGGAAATTATGAAGCTGACGGATGGATATGGTTGTGATATCTATATCGAAGCAACTGGACACCCTTCATCAGTGATACAAGG
>JAEZFR010000026.1 GCA_023417285.1 Bacillota bacterium | reverse complement strand
ATCAGCAACAGTCCATTTCCCTGCAAATATTCCTTTGATAGGCCAAACTCTACAGATTTTCCTGTAAAATTCAAAATAACTAATAGTTTTTCCCCTTCGTACTCTCGTGTATATGCAAAAACATTATCATGATTATTATCTACTTGCACAAATCTTCCATAGACAAGGGAAGGATACTCCTTCCTAAGCTTAATCAAATTTTTATAGTAGTTAAATATGGACTTTTTATCTTTTAGAGCTTGTTCTACATTAATGTCCACATAGTTGGGATTGACAGCAATCCATGGAGTCCCATCTGTAAAGCCTGCATTTGGGTTATCATTCCACTGCATTGGAGTTCTTGCATTGTCGCGCCCCTTTTTGTAGATAGCGTTCATTATAGAGTCTTTATCATATCCCTGCTTCATTCTTTCATTATAAAAATTTATAGTTTCAATATCTCGATATTCTGAAATATCGCCATACCTTACATTGGTCATTCCTATCTCTTCACCCTGATAAATATAAGGAGTACCTTTTAGAGTAAGATTCATTGTAGCCAGCATTTTTGCTGACTCTGACCTGTATTTTACATCATCTCCAAATCGTGATACCACTCTTGGTTGGTCATGATTATTCAGGTAGTTACTATTCCAACCTTTACTTTCTAGCTCAGTCTGCCATTTAACAATAATACTTCTGAAATCGTTCAATGACCAAGCTTTAACGTCCCATTTACCTGTTGGCTGGGAATCAACATCCATGAGCTCAAATTGGAATAGCATGTTCAATTCATGCCTAGCTTCATCTGTATATTCTCTAGCTTGCTCAGGGGTAACGCCTGGAGTTTCTCCCACAGTCATAATATCGTATTTTGATAGTACCTCTTTGTTCATTTCCTGCAAGAATTCATGCATTCTAGGACCATTAATAAAATATCTACCACCCCAACAATAGCCCTCTCCCTTCACTGAAGGAAGTCCCTCAGTTTTCGAAATGCAATTTATAACATCCATCCTAAAGCCATCTATTCCTTTGTCCAACCATCTTGTCATCATTTGATATATTTCCTTACGAAGGACAGGGTTTTCCCAATTCAAATCAGGCTGCTTTTCTGAAAATAGGTGCAAGTAATACTGTCCCGTCTTATCATCGTACTTCCACGCGGAAGGAGTGAAAAAGGATGACCAGTTGTTCGGTTCTTTGCCATCTTTACCGTCACGCCATATATAATAATCTCTTTTTGAATTATCCCTAGAAGAGCTTGATTCAATAAACCATGCATGTTCATCTGAAGAATGATTTACAACTAGATCCATAATGAGTTTCATTCCCCTTTTATGAACCTCTTCCAAAAGCATCTCCCAATCGTTCATTGTTCCAAACTCAGGCATAATATCCTCATAATCTGAGATGTCATATCCATTATCATCATTTGGGGATTTATATACTGGACAAAGCCATATTACATCTATGCCCAGATTTTTGAGATAGTCGAGCTTTTCAATAATGCCCGGAATGTCTCCTATTCCATCACCATTTGTATCAAAAAAGCTTCTAGGATATATTTGATATACAACGGCTTCTTTCCACCAAGTATGTTTAAATGTCATAGCAAACTCCCTTTATCAAAAAATTCTAATACTAGCATACCCAAAAGAGGGATACAACCACACCATTCCTGTGATTAACAAAAAAATAACTTCTCGTTATGAAATAATTTTATCACACTAAATATGCAGCACCTAGAATGTTTTATTCCATATAGCCATAAAAATACTACTGGGCCTACAAGTTTTAACTAATAAAACCAGCACTGAGCCTACCTTTTTAATTTATTAAAACCTAAAAATACAAATGAGCCTACAATAAAACACGTAGACTCATTACAAAAAAGCTATTTAAACATTATTTAACGTTTTCCTTTGCCGCTGCAGCCTCTATCTGCCTTGACCTTTAAGCATCCATTGCCATTTCATCAACAGTCTTTGTATGAAGTCTTGCAGCTCCTTTATAATTCTTATGAGGAATAAGATTTCCCTTAGCCCAGCGAGCTTTTGCTCTCTCTATTGCATTAGAGTATTGAGGTAGCCACTTTCCCTGCGCTATGAGAAATTCATCTACCATTTGCCAAACTTCATTAGTATTGCACACCGCACCAGTTAGTGGGTCCATAAGCATTGCCTGTCTGAGAAATAAATCATCCCCTGAAACTGCAGCTTCTACAGCCAACCGTTGTACCCATATACTTTGAGAGCAAATAGCAGCACAGCCGAGCGGTAAATCACCTACCTTGGGAATATTAATCCCGTTGCTATCTACATAACAAGGAACTTCTACAATGGCGTCCTCCGCGAGGTTAGTTATGCATCCATTGTTAACAACATTGAAGTGCCCCCTGTAAACTCTACCAGTTTCTAAACTCTCTACAATATACGAACCATGCTCCTTGCCCCTCTCAGAGCCATCATACTTCTTTGCCGGTTCCTTTAGCCAATTTGGGAATTCAGCTTCAAACCAGTTTCTACTCTCGGTACAAATCCTCAAGTATCCCCCTGTTTCTCCATTTATCCAACTGCCTAAGTCAATCCACTGATTAATCTCTTCGGGACGCTTTCTATACCATGCAAGGTACTCAGAAAGGTGACCATTTGATTCAGTAGAATAATATCCAAAACGTTCTAGCACGTCAATTCTGACCTTTTCTTCCTTAGAGAATTTATTATGCTTCAAAAATCCTTCAAGTACCTTATCTCTAAGCTCTACCCCCTTATGCTTCACAGAAATATACCAGGTCTGATGGTTTATACCTGCACAAATTACATCCAAGTCCTCATACTTGAGACCAAGAACCTCAGCAATCTGCTCTTGACCGTGAATCACTCCATGGCATAAGCCTATTGTTTTGATGCCACCGAATTTATTACACGCCCACGTTACCATAGCATTTGGGTTTGAATAATTTAGATGTAGTACGTCCGGTCTAGAAACCTCTCTCATGTCCTTACAGAACTCTAGCATTGCTGCAATAACTCTTTGTCCATACATTATTCCACCTGCACAAAGGGTATCACCAACACATTGATCAACTCCATATTTTAGAGGAATATCTACATCGGATTGAAATGCTTCAAGTCCTCCAATTCTCACACAATTGAATATGTACTTTGCATCCTTGAAAGCCTCTCTTCTGTTAGTTGTAGCATGTATTTTTATGTCAATTCCATTTTCATCTAGATCTCTCTGACAAAGCTGTGTAACCATGTCGAGATTTGCTTGATTTATATCTGTAAATGAAACCTCTATGTTATGAAATTCCTTTACTGACATCAAATCAGTAAATAGCTGCCTTGTAAAGCCTATACTTCCTGCCCCTATGAAAGTAATTTTAAACGACATTAATTAACACCCCCTCACTTTCTGCCTTTAATATACACTAATTCTTAAATAAGCAGGTAAACATTTATACACTTATATTTACAAATGTAAACTATTATGATATTTTGGAAATTATATACTTATCAATTTGCACCTAATAAGTAAATTTTAAGGAGTGTTACATCATGATACATAGCATCTATAATGATGAAAATAAACGTTTATGGCCAAAAATTGAGTATTATTATGCACAAAACTACAACTACTATGACATGGACTTACATTCCCACCCCATGGCTGAAATAATGTATGTTGTTACTGGCAAGTGTACCATTCACTATTTACTCGAAGGAACTGAACAACTGGTAACCTTAAAAGAAAGAGATTATATCTTCTTTGACAGGAACATACCACATAGATTAGTTGTAGAAAAAAACTGCCCCTGCAGGATGTTGAATATTGAGTTTAGTATAATAGACAGTAATGATTCATATTTCAATATCCAAAGTCTCATGGGGTATTCTTCATCCCTACTAAGCTTTTTAAAGCAGAAGCAAAGTGTTATAAAGCTCAATGACACTGGAGTAATGTATGACATAATACGATTAATACACAAAAGATTGGAAGGCAACAATAATAGTATTGAAAATTTAACCTCCATTAATCTTCTATTCGCTCAACTTCTATTGGAATTGTCTAAGCAGTCAACAAACAATGTCATAACCCTGCCAGGCATTATTCATGTAAAGAAGACGATAAAGTTTATTGACCAGAATTTTGATAAAGATATCTCAATAGACACTATCTCATCACATATAAAAATGTCCTCTGGCTACCTCCAGAGGTTATTTTCTGAGCATGTGGGCTTGTCAATAACTGAATACACAAATAAAAAAAGAATTGAAAAAGCAAAGATACTATTAGAAACAAGTAATTTGCCAATTGTAGATATTGCAATAGGTGTTGGTTTTAATAATAGGCAGCATTTTTCTCACATATTTACCAGGCATGAGAAAATATCGCCTGGTAAATACAGAAAAAACAAGGGAAATTATACCCTTCATACAAGTGATAAAAATTAGTCCTTAAAGTAATCTAACACCATGTCTTTTTTCTTATAAAATACCTTCAAGAAACTGGTGCTAAGGCCCTTTTTGTCATATCCGCCACTACCCCTATTAAAAATAGAGAGTGCAACATCACGTTGCATCTTTTTGTCTTTGTGCTTGGTTACTCGCTTATCCTTCATTATATTGGATATAAGTGTTGTTCCCCAATTCATATTAATTTTGCCATCCAATGGCTTATTGGGAGTTTTCAAAAGCTTTGAGAAGTAATCACAGTTCTGTTTACTTAGTTGAAAAAGTCCCCTATAATTTTTGGTTACACATTTCTCATTAAAGCCACTTTCTAGGGCGATAAGTGCTAACATATCATAATAATCAAGATTTTTTTGTTTACAATACTCCCACAGTGCCTTTTGATACTCCTTCTTTAAAGGTAATTTCTTGCTGTACCAAAGGCTTTCATCATCCTCTGTCTCTTTAGTTATTGCCGCAGACGACGTTATTGCCGACGATGAAGTTATAGCTGACGATGTTGTTATAGCTGACGATGTTGTTATAGCTGATGATGTTGTTATAGCTGACGATGTTGTTGGTGTCTTGGTATTCTTTGCAGATTGCGAAGTGCTTGCCTTAGCAATCTCTGTTTTATCTCCTGTTACTGAATCACTATTATTGTCTTTTTCTTGAGTATGTACATTAGTTTTTGTATCCTCTGCTGCTTGAACTGTCCCGAATAAAGATATTGGAAAGCTATTCAGCACCATGATCAAGGCTAGTAGAATGCTTATCTTCTTTATTATACTCATCTTACCCCTCTTTTAAATTAAGTTTTATGTGCATAATGCTGATATTATACCAGATTATTCACATATATGCAAAAAAACCAAAGAAGTTATCCTTTGGCCCTTGCATTCCCGTATATAAATACTATGTTAGATACATATATATATTTACCCAAAATACTAAATACTATTCTAAAAAGTACTAAATGCTAATCTGTAGATTTCACTTTAAAAATTACTAAAGACTATTCTATAAACATCACATAAACAGGTAAAAAAGCTGCTAACAATGCAATACAGTATACGCAAATACCTCCTAGCCTGCTATGATTTTTATAAAGCCAAGTACCGTAGCTAATGGTATATATAACAACCCAACAAACCAACACAATTACTGCTGCTTTATACATAATCCCCCCTCCTTAATTAACAGTTTCATTGAGCATATTTCCAGACTTATCAATTTCAAATTTAACTTCTACATAAAATTGTGCCTTAGCAAAAGCATTGTTCCAGTCAAACCTTTCCCATTGCTTTTGAGTGAGGAAGTTTCTTTTTGCAAAATCCCCAAAACCTACTATATCTGTTTTGTCCTGATATGCAATAATATCCAAAAAAGCCTTAAGTTTAGACAAAATATCGTCCCTATATGCATTTTCAAGTAAAATTGCATGTGCTTCATCAAGGTAGTTGTGCTTACCCTCAACTCCTACAATATTGCCTTTCAGGTACAAAAGGATTGATATTTTAGGAATACCATTTTCTATTTCTACCTTGAAGCTTGTTTCGGGTTGAGTTCTAACTATACTCAAAACATTGCACTTACTAGCTTGTGGGTCGCGAATAGTCATATATACATTCTCGTTTGTTTTGGTAAGCAATGAAAAAATGGACATTTTTGCATGGTCAAGCTCGGCTACAAGCTTATCACCCTTGAAAACCGCCAATCCCTTGATGCCAGCGATTGCTCCTTGCTTTGAATTTGCTGAGTCTTTTTTAACAGCACTATTTCCGCAAAGTATAGCTATTGGCTGAGTTCCAGCGCTTTTAAGCCTATACACAAAATCATTCAATTGAATGGAAGGTGTATAGAATTCCCTTTCATACGATTTAAATAATAGCTCATAGTACTTTGATGGGCTTACTGAAAGATTTGTATCTGTGGCATCAAGATAGCTATATGCACTCCCTGTAGAAATAATAATGTTGGCTGTTGGTCTGATTTCCACAGCATTAACCAAGCCGTTGATAATACCCGATAGCCCTTCCTTTGCAATATCCTCTGAGAAAACTAATAATTTTGCATGAGACAGATTTATTTGCCTGCTAATGGATTCACTAGCATTTTTTAAGCCTGATAGAATATTATCTGTTTCAAAACTTTTTAATGTAAGGCTTTCTTCACCACCACCCGAAATTTTTGTGGGTACTGCTATTTGGAAGGTAAGTTTGAATTCCTTTTGCTGACCCTTATCTATTCCAATGGCTATCGCATAAGCAAGATTCTCAATTTCATTACTGTCATAGCAACCTGAAAGAGGTAATACCAATATTGCAATTATTATAAATACTGATATGACTTTTTTAGTCTTCATCTATTTCTCCCCCCTTGCCTTTGCTAATAGATTTCTGATTTACCAGCACAATTAAAACCAGCGGTAAAAGCATACAAGCATAGCATATTATGTTGAAATAAATAGAATCATTTATTGAGGCATTAACTGATATCGGTAATAATGCCAAAGACACAGTTATAAGTGCAAAAGCGGGAATAATTGCTTTCTTGTGCTTTAATCCTAATGCTTTTGCAAATATATTTACCGCAAAAGTAAAGATGGTACCTAGATACATTAATCCAGCAATAGATGTAATTAACACATAGACTGACTCTATTCTAGAGATGAAGCTACCAAACTCAAATAGTCTGGCCATTTGAAATAATGGCATTTTCTTTGTAATAGCTGCTTCGTAAGGAAAAGTCAGAATAAAGGATAACACAGACCATATAAGTATTACTCCTGAAAATCCAACTGTTAGAAGACTGATTCTTTTTATATACTTACTACTAAAGTAAGGAACCATAAAGAGCAATATAATAATTACAGGTGAAAAAATGGTTACCTTAGACAATCCTGCAGTTACTATTGGTTGCACTCCATTACCAAGAATGGGGAAAATATTATTCATATCAAACCTCGATACTAGCCCAATTGTTATTACTATAAAGGACGCGATAAGTATGGGCACTAAAATAGCACTTATTCTTGCATTTGCCTCAATTCCTGCAAAGCCGCAGCAAACCATTCCAATTAAAAAGAAAATAAAAATGTACATAACAGGTGAATTATTGAGTGAAGAACCTTTAATTATATGGGCAAACCCATTAAGCACCAAGCTCGAAGTAACCACCAAAACTGAGCTAAAGAAAATTCCCACTATTATCTCTAATGATTTACCACCTAGCATACGAGAAATATCTAGCAAGTCCTTACTACCTATTTTTTTGTAAAAATACACCACTATACTGAAATAGGCTAAGCCTAAGGCAGTCGTTATTATAGGTATCATCCAGCTGGCAGTCCCACCCTTTAATACCATTTCTCTTGGAAATGTAAGAACAGCTTGAACAAACAAAAGGTTTATTAATATTGTTGTTGCCTCCCATGTACCAAAGGCAATTTTACTCTTCATTATTATCCCCATTTCCTTTCTTTTTCCAACCCCTACTAATATGAGGCTGACTTTTTATATCCTTAGGATTTAGATAATCGGGCCTTCTTTCTTGTTGCCAAACAG
>JAEZFR010000535.1 GCA_023417285.1 Bacillota bacterium | reverse complement strand
AAATAATAGTTATGAAATTAACAAGAGCGTAAAGTGTGAATTCAATAGGAGAATTTACAAAGTTTAAAGGCATTATAACACAGTATGGTGCTATGTGAAGTTAAAATTAGCAATAATCTATACTTAGTACAGAATGTTATGTTCACTACTTAATGGAATTTTGATTATTAAGGAGATTAAACAGATGAACTTTACAGATAAAGTATGTGTTATTACTGGCGGTGCTAACGGAATAGGGAAGTGTCTAGTGCAACAGTTCATAAAAAACGGTTCTCGAGTTGCTTTTATTGATACGGATCAAAAAAGCGGCCAACTTTTGCAGCAGAAAATTACTAATGCTGGCGGAGAAGCTTTTTTCTTTTATGGAGATATAGCAGAAGAGAAATCTTTAATTGAATTTTCTAATCAGGTTATTAGTAAATACAAAAATGCAGATTACATTATAAACAATGCCATGCTTAGTAAAAAGGGTATTCTATCAGAATGCAGCTTTGAGGACTTCAACTATGTATTGAGGGTTGGTATAACCGCTCCCTATATGCTTTGTAAGCTGTTTATTAATAACCTTGCTCCTAATGCTTCAATTGTTAATATATGTTCCACTCGAGCAAGAATGTCACAAATGGATACTGAGAGTTATTCTGCAGCAAAGGGTGGCATTCTTTCTTTAACTCACGCATTGGCTGTTAGTCTTGCGGGAAAGGCAAGAGTCAATAGCGTTAGTCCCGGATGGATTGATGTCGAAGAGGGTGAACAGCATTCGAGTAAGTATTCAAAAAATGACAGACAACAGCATACTGCTGGAAGAGTAGGAGTTCCTCTAGATATTGCAAATGCTGTAATGTTTTTATGCGATGAAAACAATGGTTTTATTAATGCTCAGGATATAGTGGTAGATGGTGGAATGACAAAGCTAATGATATATAATGATGATTTTAATTGGAAATATGATGCTACATAGCGTGACGGAGATATAGCGAGATATTCGGTGAGAGCTAAAGATGTAGATTAACCTAAATGGTTGTAGCAATGCTACACTGACAGGGGTTACCATAGGTGTTGTTGGACTATTTATGGTATATACAGTAAAATTGGTAGTAATCTATTGAGTGAGGGGGTTGAAAATGTATTATTTTTATTTGGTTGTTTTTTGCGTTGGAGTGTTATATACGGTTGTATCGGTAATAATCAGTGGCATTTCAGGTGCATTACACTTAGATCCTGGCGGCGGCGGACATTCTGCTGATGCAGGAGGTTTGCATCATGGAGGGCACATTGATGCGGGCGGACATATTGATGCGGGTCACCACGTTGATGTTGGTCACCACGTCGATGCGGGCCATCATATTGATTCGGCTAACGCAGCAAATACCACACATAATGTTTTAGTTGGACATCATGGACACACTGGAACTGAGACAGTCGAGCATAGTGAAGCAGCACATGGGGGGCAAACAATACTATCATGGTTTTCAATTTTACTTAACCCCATAGTAGCAGTTTCCTTTCTAACTGTATTTGGGGGATTGGGAATTCTGGGAACTACATATTTCAAATGGATACAGATTATCGTTCTGGCAGTCTCACTGGTAAGTGCAGTAATAGTGTCAGCCTTACTTTACAGATTTGTGGCAGTTCCACTGTACAGAAGCGAAAACAGCTCAGATGTTTCAAGGGCGCAGTTGATTGGGACTAGAGCAGAAGTAATTTCAGATATTTTAGAAAATGGCTTTGGTACAATAAATTATTCTGTTAATTCCATCAGGCATTCAGGGCCAGCAAAGCATATTGATGGTTCTAAAGTTAAGCAGGGAGAAACAGTATTTATATGTAAAATAGAAGATAATGTTTTCTATGTTCAAAATGTACAAAATCTATAACGATATTCAATTATTATGTACTGACAGTGCATAAGCTTTATATACACATATAGTTGAATAAATAATTAATCAAAGAGAGGTAGGAAAATGGAAAATTACTCAGTTTATTTAATTCCTGCGGCAATTGTGGTAGTTGTATTTATTCTTATTTTCAGTTTGTTCTCCATGTATAAAAAGGTTCCACAGGATAAGGCTTTGGTCGTTACTGGTTTTAGAGGAAGGCGTGTAATTACTGGTGGCGGTGGTATAGTAGTTCCAATGCTTGAAAGGACAGATGTTATTTCACTGGAAAATATGCAAATTGATATTCGCATAGATGGTGCATTAACCTCACAGGGTGTTGGTATTGTTGCAGATGGAGTAGCGGTAGTTAAAGTAAAATCAGATAGAGAATCTATATTATCAGCAGCGGAACAGTTCAATACGTCCAAAGGTCTCGAGTATATGCTTGCGGTTATTGCCAGAACTACTCAGCAGGTTTTGGAAGGTAAGCTTCGTGAAATAGTATCTAAGATGACAGTAGAAGAAATCTACAAGGATAGAGAAACCTTTGCATCACATGTTCAGGGAGTAGCTGCTACTGAGCTTCAGAGCTTGGGGCTTGAACTGAAGGTACTTACTATAAAGGATATATCTGACAAGAATGGTTATCTTGAGGCGCTTGGTAAGCCAAGAATAGCTGAAGTTAAGAGAGATGCACAGATAGCTGAAGCAAATGCTACAAAGGAAACAAAGATTAAGACTGCTGAGGCTAATCGACAAGGTGAGGAAGCAAGAATACAGGCTGAAACTCTGATAGCCGAGGCAAATAGGGATAAGGAGCTGAAGGTTCAGTCATATAATAAGGACCAGCAAACTGCAAAGGCTGACGCTGACCTTGCTTATGATATTAAGGCCAACATTGTAAAGAAGGAAGTTGCTGAAACGGCAATGCAGGTTGAGATTGTAAAGAAGCAAAAGGAAATCGAACTTGCAGAGCAGGAAGCATTAAGACGTGAAAAAGAACTTGAAGCGACTGTTGTAAAACAGGCTGATGCTGAGATCTATCAGGCAACAAAGCTTGCTGATGCAAACAAGTACAGGGAATTTGCGGTCGCTGAAGCTCGTGCCCGTGCTATTGAAATGGAAGGTGAAGCGAGAGCAAAAGCTAAGCGTGCTGAAGGTATGGCAGAAGTTGAGATTATTAAGGCTAAGGGTGAAGCTGAGGCTGCTGCCATGTCAAAGAAGGCAGAAGCATTTAAAATGTATAATGATGCTGCTGTAACCCAAATGATTGTTGAAAAGCTACCTGAAATAGCACAGGCTGTGGCTAGTCCTCTTGCAAAGACAGAAAAGATTGTTATTGTTGACAATGGCGGTGGAGAAGGAAAGGGCGGAGCTGCAAAGGTGTCCGGCTATGTAACAGATATTATTTCCCAACTTCCTGATACTGTTGAGGCTTTGACAGGAATGAATGTTCTGGATTTGCTAAAGAAGGATGCACCAAAGATTCAGCAGCCAACTGAGGAGCAGGTTTAATAAAGCGGTACTATCAAGACTATTGATGTTGATAGCTTGAAAAATTGTTTTATGAAAATCTTAATAAAAAAACAGGAGTAAGTGCCCCTATCAATATGACAGGGGCATTTTTTACCCTTTTTTTTACAAGCTCTGTTGATTTACTGTTTTTAATAAGCTATACTGATTTCTGATGCTTTTATATTATTTTTACTGGAGCTTATATGAGTATTTTAAATGTTGAAAATGTAAATCATGGCTTTGGTGCCAGAAAAATTTTAGAGGGTGCCTCCTTCAGACTTTTGAAAGGGGAGCATGTAGGTCTTGTAGGTGCAAATGGAGAGGGGAAATCCACATTCTTGAACATAATCACCGGTAAACTTATGCCGGATGAAGGTAAAGTAGAATGGTGTAATAGAATTACTACCGGGTATTTAGATCAGCATACCGTTTTAACACCGGGAAAAACCATTAGGGAAATACTGAGAGAAGCATTTCAATATATGTTTGACTTAGAAAAGGAAATGCTCGAAATCTATGAAAAAATGGGTGATGCTTCTGAAAAAGAGCTAGACTCCATGATGGAGGATGTTGGTGATATTCAGAGTACCCTTGAACATAACGGTTTTTATATTCTTGATTCCAAGATTGAGGAAGTTGCCAATGGTCTTGGGTTAGGAGAAATAGGGCTGGATACTGATGTATCAAATCTAAGTGGTGGTCAGAGAGCCAAAGTGCTTTTGACAAAGCTGCTGCTTCAAAGTCCTATGATTATGATACTGGACGAGCCCACAAACTTTCTTGATGAAAACCATATTATATGGCTCAAGAATTACCTCAAGAATTATGAGAATGCATTTGTATTGGTATCCCATGACATACCTTTTTTAAATGATGTTGTCAATGTTATTTATCATGTTGAAAATGCTATTTTAACAAGATATTCCGGCAACTATGAGCAATTCAAGGAAATGTATGAGTTGAAAAAGCTGCAGCAGCAACAGGCATATGAAAAGCAACAGAAGGAAATTGACAAGCTTGAAGACTTTATTGCAAGAAACAAGGCCAGGGTTGCTACTACAAATATGGCAAAAAGCCGTCAGAAGAAGCTGGATAAGATGGATATTATTGAGAAGGTCAAAGAAAAGCCCAAGCCTATCTTTAAGTTCAGAGAGGCAAGAGCTTCAGGTAGGTTTGTATTCCAAGCCGAGAATCTTGTTATTGGCTATGACTCACCACTTACAAGTCCCCTGAATATTTCTCTTGAACGTGGACAAAAGGTTGCCCTTAAAGGGGTTAACGGATTAGGAAAATCTACACTTCTTCGTACTCTTATAGGGGAATTGAACCCAGTAGCAGGCAAGGTCATTTTAGATGATTATCTTTACACAGGTTACTTTGAGCAGGAAGCTTCTCATTACAACACAAATACAGCACTTGATGAGGTTTGGAACGACTATCCGGGTCTTACAAATGCCGAGGTTAGAGGTGCACTTGCAAAATGTGGTCTCACTACCGAACACATTACAAGCCAAATGATGGTGTTAAGCGGTGGAGAAAATGCAAAGGTTAGGTTATGTAAGCTGATGCTAAAGGATGTAAATTGGCTGGTATTGGACGAGCCAACAAACCATCTTGACGTAGATGCAAAGGAAGAGTTAAAGCGTGCATTGAAAGAGTTTAAAGGGACTATTCTTTTGGTTTGCCATGAACCTGAATTCTATGAAGATTGGGTAACAGATATATGGAACGTAGAAAAATGGACAACTAAGATTGTGTGACAGCGAGATGATTTATTATGGATGACAGAATTATTAATGAGAGTGAGCAACCGGCTCAGTGTGTTGAGGCGGTTGCCAAAGCTGATAAAGAGGAAGGGGCAGTTGGGCTGTTTGTAGGAACAGAAGTTGAAAGCCTAACTAAAAGTAACAGTTGGTGGAAATTCTGGCCCAACGAGTTTCTCTCTATCTATGTTTTTATTTCTATACTACTTAAAAATATTCTTTTACTAGGGTATATAACAGATGCTACTCATGACATACCACATATTAGAACAGCTTTAAGCCTAGTATTTAGAACCTTTGCTTATAGACCCATTTATTATATAGGAGCTGTCTTGCTAGTTATATGGATAGTCTATTTATTTAAAGATAAGGCCAGAATAATTAGTGTTATTGCCTTGGATATTTTGGTCTCATTTCTACTTCTTGTTAATTTATGGTACCTTCGCGGATTTAATACTCTTCCATCCTTATATGAATTAAAGGCAGGAGGAAATCTTACAGATACCATAACTGGATTTGTAGCACTTACTCATATCACTGATCTTATCTTTTTCTTAGATATTCCAATACTGATTACATACGCTATTCTCAGAAGAAAGGCATATAGACATCTTCCAAGAAAATTTATTTTTTCGGCTATGTGTTTTTGCATAGGCCTATTGAGCTTTTTGATAATTGCGCCTGTAGCAAATAATCTAACCTCAAAGACACCAATTAACTGGATTTATTATAAATTAAACGCTATGTCTACTGTGTCAAACATTTCACCGCTTGGGTACGAGTTTTATAGCTCAAAGCTATATTTAGTAGATAAGAATGAGATAAGCTTATCTCAGAAGCAAGTTCAAGAGATTGAGCAATGGTTCGCTGCAAAACAAGAAAACCTGGGTGATAATGAGTATAGTGGCATATATAAGGGGAAGAATCTACTGGTTATACAAGTGGAATCTTTAGAGAACTTTGTTCTTAATCAGAGGGTTGAAGGACAGGAAATTACGCCAAATATAAATAAGCTGCTTGGAAACAGCTTATATTTTAAAAACTACTATGAGCAGGTGGGAGGTGGAAATAGCTCTGATGCTGACCTGATGACTAATGCATCAGTCTATCCTATAAGAATGGGCACCACCTTTATTAATAATCCCATTACCTCATACAATTCTCTACCTCAGATTTTTAAACAGCAGGGGTACTTCACGTCAGTATTTCATCCTGATGATGCGGGAATGTGGAATTGGAAGCCTGCACTTACTTCTATGGGGTTTGATAAGCTTTATGATTCTTCAAACTATAAATGCACTGAAAAGATTATTATGGGGATAAGTGACAGGGAGTATCTCAATCAAGTTGAACCAATTATTTTAAAGCAAAAACAACCTTTTTATACTTTTATGGTTACCTTGTCAAGCCACACGCCCTTTAATCTTCCAGCCCAATATCAGAGCTTGAAACTGAGTGAGAAGTATAATAACACTAAGCTTGGAGGATATTTTCAATGTGTCAATTACATGGATACTCAATTGGGGAATTTTCTTAATAACCTTGATAAAGATGGGTTACTTGAAAACACCATAGTTGCAATTTACGGTGACCATGAGGGTGTACATAAGTATTTCCAGAACGATATCTACAAAATTAGTGGTGCTGAGAGTTGGATGATAAAAAATGATAAGCACATACCCTTAATTATTTACAAAAAGCATCAACAGCGGAAGGTTATTGAAACTACTGGGGGGCAGGTTGATATTCTACCTACATTGGGGTATTTAATGGGATTGGATAAAAAACAGTATCTAAGTACTGCAATGGGAAGAAATCTACTTAACACAAATAAAAATTATGCATTACTAAGGGATATGAGCATAAAGGGAACACCTTCCGAAGGTGATAAAAAGCTTGCAACGCAAGGGATGGAGATAGCAGACCTAATAATAAGAGGCAACTACTTCAAAAAAAATAGGGGCTAAGAACAGCCCCCATAAATATTAACCTATCGCTTCTCCGCCTTCTTCTCCAGTTCTGATTCTATAACATTCCTCAATAGGAAGTACAAAAATCTTTCCGTCACCAATATTACCTGTTCGTGCTGCTTTCATTATTGCATCAATGGTAGGCTTAACAAATTGGTCGTTAACCGAAATCTCAAAACGAACCTTGTTAAGCAGGTTAACTTCTGTAACAGTTCCTCTGTAGCTTTCGGTATACCCCATTTGCTGGCCACACCCTTTGACATGTGTAACTGTCATCTTATAAACTTGTGCATCAAATAATGCCTGTTTTACATCCTCAAAAGCTTCAGGACGTACTATTGCGACAATCATTTTCATTATACAAAACCCCCTTCTTAATGAAATCCCTCATATAAGTAAATTATACCTAATTGATGCTTGTATGAAAAGTACAAAATTTCAAAAAAATTCAAATTTTAAAACGGGTAAAAACATTATTAATTCTGTACAAACATATGGTATAATTTTATGAAATGACAAAGTCCTATAACAAATAAGTCCGAAAGGAATGATAATAAAAATGGCAAAAAAACTACTGATGGGCAATGAAGCTATAGCGATGGGGGCTATAAGAGCCGGTGTTAACGTAGTAACAGGCTATCCCGGAACTCCTTCAACTGAGGTTCTGGAAACTATAGCAGAGCATAATCCAGGTGATATTTATGTTGAATGGTCTGTCAATGAAAAATCAGCAATGGAGGTTGGTGCCGGTGCTGCGTATTCTGGTGCACGAACTCTTGTCACCATGAAACAGGTGGGATTAAACGTTGCTTCTGACCCCTTAATGAGTTTGGCATACATAGGTGTTAAGGGCGGAATGGTTGTTTTGGTAGCCGATGATCCGGGACCTTTTTCATCACAAACTGAGCAGGACACAAGGCATTATGCCAGATTTTCAAACCTTCCGGTACTAGATCCATCTACTCCAGAAGAGGCATTTGAGATGATACAATATGCTTTCGAACTATCTGAATTGGTTGAATTGCCAGTTTTCTTGAGGCCAACTACTAGAGTGTGCCACGCGTGCGCTACCATAGATGTAGATGACTACCGTGAGCCTCACAAAGCAGCTGGTTTTGTGAAGGATCCGAGATGGGTCATTTTCCCGAGTTTGGCATATAAAAAGCACTTACATATAGAGGGGCTACAAATGAAGCTTTCAGAGCTGTTTTCACAGAGCAAATTTAACTCCTGTTATAGTTCAGGGGCGATTAACTCTTACAGCTCAGGAACGAGTAACTCCTGTAATAGCTCAGGTGCAGGAAACTCTTGTTGCAGCGTAGGTGTTAGTACCGCTGACAGTTTAGGTTCCTGTAAAACGAGTGAAAATAGCAAATATGGTATAGCCGCATCAGGCGTTGCCTATACCTACGTACAGGAAGCAGTAGACAAACTAGGTCTTGATATCAGGATATTTAAGGTAGGTACACCTTATCCTCTCCCACAACAGATGGCTTTAGAATTTATGACAGGATTAGAAGAGGTATTGGTTTTTGAGGAACTGGATTCTGTTATTGAGGATGAACTGCTGATGCTTTGCGCATCCAAGAAACTCAACACAAATATTTATGGTAAAAAGACAGGCCATCTTCCTTTTGCAGGTGAGTATTGCTTTGAACTTGTTTATAACGCTATTGCTGACTTTTTAAAGCTTGAGGCAGAAAAAGTGGTTACACCTCTCAATGTACCTAAACTGCCTGTTAGACAGCCGGTGCTTTGCGCAGGTTGCCCACACAGAGCAGCATTTTATGCTGTGAAGCAGGCGATGAAGAAGCAAAAGGCTGTATTTACAGGAGATATCGGTTGCTATACCTTGGGCAATGCCAAACCACTGGATATGGTTGATACCTGCTTATGTATGGGTGCTGGAATTACAATTGCGCAGGGAATAAAGAGAGCTCAACCCGATGCAAAGCATATTGCATTTATTGGGGATTCAACCTTCTTCCATACCGGTATACCGGGAATTGTTAATGCTGTATATAATCAGACAGACATTACAGTAGTAATACTGGATAACAGCACAACTGCAATGACAGGGCATCAGCCACACCCTGGTACGGGTAAAACGATGATGAGCAGTATTTCAGAGAAGATTGATATATATAGTGTCGTTAAGGCCTGTGGCGTTAAGCAGATCACAAAAGGGAACCCGCTTGAACTATCAAATGCTATGGAGTTAATAAAGGAAGCGACCGAATTCAACGGACCTTCGGTAGTATTATTTGAAGCGCCATGTATTGCACTATTTAAGCCAAGTAAAAAATATAATGTTAATGAAAATTGCAAGAAGTGCAACAGATGTATAAAGGAAATTGGTTGTCCGGCTATTAGCAGGTTAGGTGACAGTATTTGTATAGAACCTTCACTTTGCTATGGATGTGGATTATGCCAGAAGATATGTCCATTTATGGCAATTGAAGAAAAGAAAGCCTAAAGAAAGGACCCAAAATATTATGAATAATTACGGATGCAATATATTAATATCAGGTGTTGGGGGACAGGGGACTGTGCTTGCATCAAGACTGCTCGCTGCTGCCGCAATCTCCGATGGAAAGTTTGCTAGAACTGCTGAGACTATTGGAATGTCACAAAGAGGGGGATGCGTTGTTAGCCATGTCAGAATTGACAGTGAGAAAAAAAGCTCTGTTATTCCTCTCCAGTCAGCTGATGTGTTAATATCGTTTGAACTAGCAGAAGCAGCAAGAAACCTTGCAAGACTTAGAAAGGATTCTGTAGCAATAGTAAATACTCAGGTTATAAAGCCTGTTACAGCTTCCCTTAGTAATGATGATTATGACGCAGAGGCTATGAAGGAAAGTATAGTACAAAATGCTAAAAAGGTTTATTTTATTGATGGTTATTCTTTAGCTGAGAAAGCGGGCACTGTAAAGG
>JAEZFR010000491.1 GCA_023417285.1 Bacillota bacterium | reverse complement strand
CTTCTTGAGCGGTCTTACCTTTTCTGATTTGATTTAGCCCAAGTATAAAGTTGTTTTCTAGGTAGCTATCATATTTTCCAAGTTCTTTAACTTTTACAGCATTCATGTTATCCATGAAGAACTTACCAACATCTTGGTTACCCCAGTATGGTTCTTGCTTGCTATAGAAGCCTGGCTTATCCATGAATTCTTTTACAGGTGTAATATTCATACCAGTTTCAAAGGAAGTCTTTACTCCTGTTTCATTTAGAATTTGATCGTAAATATATGCCCATGAAGCTTCTTTTACCTTTGAATCCTTCCAAACTGACAATGCTGTTCCGCCCCAGTTAAACATTCCTCCCGGTGCAACTGTTATACCCCAATCTCCACTTCCTTTTGGATCGTTTGGCTCCACTACGTATTTCAAGAACCAAGGTGCCGCTGCAGCAAATACATGATCTTTTTTAGCAAAACTTGCGTTCCATGCAGGAGTCCACATATCATACTTATCAAGTATTCCTGCTTTCCACATCTTTTCTATAAGCTCGAAAGTAGGTAGATATACTTCCTGCATCTTAACAGTACCGTCTTGGATTGGGTTTGTTGGGTTATATCCATCAACAATATGGAATATGTCTCGTACAGATCTGAATGCATAAACTTTCTTTCCATTGATTTTAGCGTCGGTAAAAGCATTAATTATATCATCCCAGGTCTTGAATTTATCAGCTAAGGCAGCTGGATCATCTGTTCCGAAGAGTTCCTTTACCATACTTCTTCTGTAAACTATACCAGAAGGATTGAACTGAGTAAGTGCTCCTAGCACTTGATCATTTTTCATAATAAGAGGCCATGCCTGTTCAGGAACCTTACTCTTGTCGAAGTTGTATGGAGCATTTGAAAGATCATCAAGTATATCCATATCAAACAGTGTACCTCTGAAGCCAATTTCGCCTCTAATTACGTCTGGAAGAGCAGTTTTGGCAGCTACAGCTGTCTTAATCTTTTGAACATAATCTGCACTGGCTACTGGCACTGACTGAATCTTTACTTTAGGGTATCTGGTATTAAATTCCTTAATTGACACTTTAAGCTGATCTTGGTTTTCCCAGTTCCACATAACAACAGTGCCTTCTGCATCTGTCAGTTTCACCGGTTCAGCTGATGGTGTTGCTTGTGCTGTTGATGACTCAGTAGCAGCTGAGCTTGGAGCCGCGGAATCAGTTGCTGTGGAGCTGGTTGTTGCGCTGTCATTGCTTCCACAAGCTGCGATGCTTAAAGCCATTACACCTGCAAGAATAGTAGCAATTGTCTTCTTTAACATTCTTAAGTCCCCCTTTTTTTAGTAAACACCGATTAGTATCGCTCAAGGTACCTTTGCAACATAATTTTACAAAAGAGGGCGTTATTTCTAAATAGATAATATTGCTTTTTCATAGAACATATTGACAATGTGCATACTGCAAAAATGAACACAAAAAAATACATTCCATAGAAAAATATGTCCTATATTTTGTGAACTCGCTTTTATTTCTAAATTCTATGATATTTTGTTGTTGTATTATATTGCATATTCAAAATAATCCATCATAAAACAATATTGAACAACAAATATTTATCAATCTAGTTTGAAGTTGTCTAGGAGGAAGGCATTTTAAAAATTGTAGTGAAATGCCTTTGAAATTATAGTAAAATAATTACAAATAATGTTTTTTAATGGCGTATATTATAGTTTTTGGTTAGTAGTAATATTTTTTTATAAAAATGGAGGCGCTTATGAATAATTCAAAGCATCATTTACAACGTAAGAACGTCATAAAAGCAGTTGTTTTTTCTATAGTACTTTTTTTATTCTTATTTATTACACTTACATTTTCAGCTTTGCTCTTAGGTTTTTTAGCAGGCGCATCATTAAAAATTATACTTATCACGGTTTTGTTTTTGGAAGTCTTGGCATTCATGACACTGTTGGTAGTATTAATCAAGCTTTTTAAATCAATTGATACAGTTAATAGCCAAGCAGAATTGCTGGCCAAAGGAGAACTAAATATTAGTGACATAAGCAAGGAAGATAGTTTTGGACTAGAAATGCTCGCCGTTGCTTTTAATGATATGAAATATAAACTACTCAGATTTATTGCTTTAACAAAAGTAAACATAATAACCATTGCTGATGCTATCGATAATGTATCTAGCAGTATGGATAGAAGTTACATAGGAAATGAGCAGATTGCTGTTAGTATGGGAAATGTTGCTGAAAAAGCAGAAGAACAAGCTAAATCCATGGGCGATACTATGTCTAAGATTTATGAAGTGAATACAAGAATAGAGAATATCGCACAGAGCGTAGAAAAAGTCGAGCAGTCGGTAGAGGACTCAGTACAAGCAACGGCATCAGGGGTCAAGAATTTAGATGAGTATTATCAACAAGTAAATGTTATTTCTGATAATTTAAATACTACCTCAGAATACATCAAGAAGCTAAATGCAGACATAAATCAGATAGGTGTAATTGGAAAATTCATAACAAAAACCAGTGAACAACTTAAACTGCTAGGTCTTAATGCGTCTGTAGAAGCAGTCAAAGCAGGGGAGTCGGGGAAGGGCTTTACAGTAGTAGCTCATGAAATGAATCTGCTTTCAAAAGCGACTAAAGAAAGTGTTGGCAAAATTAGCAGCATACTTCAAAGCATACAAGATAGAAGTGAATATGTAGGCAATAGTATTGATAATTGTGTTGACAGTTATGATATTAGTAAAAACATATTTACATCCATTAAGCAGTCTTTTGATATTATCGAGAATAGTACAATTGTACTTGAAAAGGATATTAAAAAGGTTCACAATGAGGTGCATTTGATTAATTCGAGTACCCACGAAATAAATCAAATGAGTCAACAGCTATATAATGCTTCAGAAGACATTTCAAACAAAACAAGGGGAGTATCATCAGTTACACAAGATGAATTAAATGAATTGCAAAAGATTAGCATAAGTACTTCAGCATTAAAAATTATGCTCATGGGAGTTGAAAATCTAGTAGAAAAGTTTAATACATCTGTGGTTCCTGTTGAAATGAATAGCGAAAAGCAATTGCGTATTGTTTTCATTAGCCCACTAGACAATGAGTTTTGGTATGTTATACGAAACGGTGTATTATATGCAAAAAAGGAATTATCAAAGAAAAATGTAATTATAGACTACTATGGTATTGAGCAAGATGTAGGTAATAAGATTAGAGAAGCATTTATAAACGCAATAAAAAGCGATGCAAGTGGAATTATAGTACCAGGTTTTGACCCAGAGCTGGCTAATTTGATTGAGGCTGCTCATGAGAAAAGTATACCTGTTATGTTATTTTGTGCTGATTTGCCAGTGAAATCCAAACGTGTTGCCTTCTTTGGTCCAAATGATAGTTTGTCTGGAGCGATGGCTGCCCGCACAATAGCAAGAGCTTTGAATGGAAAAGGTGAGGTGGCAGTTTTTGAAGGGGAACAAGATACCTTCGGGAGGGATAGTACTTTGGCAGAGTTAAAAAAATACAAAGGAATAAAGTTAGTGGCACATGAACAATGTGCTGATAATATCGACCTTTCCTATACATTAACAAAAGAGATTCTTAGCAAAAACGGAAATATACGTGCAATGCTTGTCCTTGGAATGGGGATATATGGAGCTGCAAAGGCTATAGAAGAGCTTGGACAAACAGGTAAAACATTGGTTATAAGTTGTTTCTTTAACAAAGATATAGCTCATTATATAAAAAAAGGAATTGTCTATGCAGCTATCAGCCATGATCCATTTGGACAAGGTCATGATCCCATTATCCAAATGTATAATATGCTAGTAACCAAAAAAAGTCTAGAAAGTGATTTTATGAGCTCACGCATTGAGATAATGGATAATAATAATTCATATGAGCTTCTTTAGATTGATTTTATAAGATTCCTATGGCCGACTTCAGAGATAAAGCTTGTCCTGACGTATGATCAGAAGAAGGATTTGTATACCTTAGCTGAAAAAGCCAGAAATAGTTTTATAGAAAGTTTAATACATCAATTGCTATATTGTAATTAATGTGTTAAGATAAGTTATTCAAATATATAACCATGGATTAAGTTTTAGATTACAACTCTCTTTAAGTTATTGGAACAGAAAGTTATGATTTATATGATCCAAATAAATTAAGGAGGTATATTGATATGGATAAAGTTATTACTTGTAAGGATTGTAATTCACAATTCACTTTTACTGAAAATGAGCAGGCTTTCTACAAGGAGAAAGGGTTCGAGAATGAACCACAGAGATGTCCTGACTGCAGAAAAGCAAGAAAGCAACAAAATAACAATAGAAACAACGGAAGAAGTTACGGCAACAGATGGTAAATAAAATGAGAGCTTAGGCTCTCTTTTTTTATTAAAAAGTCACGTATGCGCTACTAAGTAGTGTACGTGACTTTTTAATTTTGTGTTATTTAAAGTATAAGTATGTTTTTATAATGTCTTCCTACAAATAAAATTTATTTACTAAGTATACATTTTAGACTAAAATAATACATAGCCAAAAATGTAATAATTTGCAATTTGGGGTAATTATTAATATGGAGGTAGTACCGTGAAAAAAATAATAACCACCGCTTTGGTTATGCTGCTTTTATGTATGGACGTTACAGGAGTTATTGCAGCTACTAATGTATACAGTGAAGAAATAGATTATGCTTATTCCTTTTGTAATGGCTATGCAATTATTGGTAAGTATGATGGTGTATATAAATACGGCTACATAAATTCAAACGGAAAGCTTGTAATAAAGCCACAGTTTGATGAGTGTAAAAATTTCTTTGAAGGATTGGCTGTTGTAGGTATTGGTAAGAACTATTCAGTCATGAAATACGGCTACATAAAACCAAATGGGAGTTTTCTTTTTAAGCCACAATTTGATTATGCAACGCCTATGAAAAATGGCATAGCCATAGTAGGGCTTAAGATGGGTAATACCATGAAATACGGGTTAATTGATAATAAAGGACGAACTATTATAGAGCCAAAGTATGACCATATAGACACCTCTGATAGTCTTACATCAAAGGGATATGTAATGACTACTCTAAACAAAGAATACCAACTTATTAATATTAAGACAGGCAACATAATAGGTTTATCTTATCATTCAATCATGTCACTGGGCAATTACTTTAGGATTAGTAGCATGATAAATGGTAAAGAAAAGTATGGAATTATTCTTTTAAATGACAAGATTATAGAGCCACAGTTCGATTGGATTTCATATTTCAAAGGTATAGATAACGTGCTGTGTGAGGTGGATAAAGACGGCAAACATGGTCTTATAGGCGCAGATGGTAAATATGTACTTGAGCTTAAGTATGATGAAATTAGGGCATTTGACGATGGAACAACGCAGGTTAAATTAGATAATCTCTATGGATACGTAGATTCGACAGGTGATTTCCTCACAAAAATAGAATTTGAGGTAGCCTCAGCGTTTTGGAAAGGTATGGCTCCTGTAAAGAAAAATGGTAAGTGGGGTATTTTAAAAATTGATGGAACATATTTAGCGGAACCTAAATATGACCAAGTATATATCTTGGATAATGAGATTCAGGTAGTTTTAAACGGTGAGAAAAAGATTTTAAATAAAAATGGTGAATCCCAGTTTAGCACTGAATATGAATATTTGTATCCTTATTCAAGCATAGAGGGAGCATCAAAAGTTAAAAAGAATGGTAAAGAGCTAATTATTGATTCAAAGGGCAAACCTATCTTTAAAATGGATTTTGATACCATAGGAGATTTTGAAAATGGTGTTGCTCGTATATCTCTAAATGGTAAGGTAGGATATCTAAAGAAAGATGATAAGTATCTTGTAAACCCCATTTATGATGGGTCTTATAAGGATGAAAAGGAGAGCTATTATCATACAAAATTGAATGAAAAGTGGGGATTAGTTTTGGAGGATGGAACCGTAATAAATCCAGCTTCTGATGCGCCAATTTCCTTTAAAAATGGATATGGAATAATAAAATTGGAGAATAAGCAAACCTACGTAAATAAGAATGGGCAAAAGCTAACTACAGATACCTTTGATTATTGTAATCCTTTCAGTGACGGTATGGGAAGGATTATGACTAATTCAAAAATCACTTATATTAATATGAACGGAAAATTGATGAACCTTATATTTGATTGGGGAGAGGACTTTAGCGATGGGTATGCCTATGTAAGTGATAATTATCAGGCTAGATTTATTGATAAAGAGGGTAATTTTGCATTTGGTGATAAGGGCAAATATTTTGCTGCCAAATCCTTTAGCAATGGTCTTGCTGCAGTTGAAGATGAAAGTGGGAAATGGGGTTACATTGATACAAAGGGAAAATTGGTTATTCCAATGAAGTTTGATTGTGCATTCAACTTTGATAAAAAGCTTGCCCCCATTAGAATTGATAAAAAGTTTGGTTTTATTGATAAAACAGGAAAAATCATAATTCAGCCAACCTATGACAGAGTAGAAGAGTTTGTAAATGGAATGGCTAATGTGTGGAAAGGGCAGAAATATAGTTGCATAACATCCACAGGAGAGATTATTAATGACCCTGCAAAAAATAAAAATATTGAATTTTCGGATGGAATAGCAGCAGTAAGAGCAATTTCCATCAAAGATAATAGGTATTATTGGGGATATATCAGAAGAGATGGAACTTGGATTATAGAACCTGAGCTTGATTATGCCAGTAAGCTAAGTAATGGAAAAGGGTACGTTTACAAGAACGGCAAACAGGGCGATGTCTTTAAAGACGGAACAATTTCATGGAAATGATATATCTTTTCATTTAATAATATTGTATTGGAGGGTTACTGTGAATAAACGATTTTCAATTAATAAAATTATATCAGTCCTATTAATTTCGTGTATAATAATGAGCTCAAATAGTATCGTGTATTCTGCTCAGAGCACATCGAGCACGAAAACGGGTTCAAGTGCAGCAAGTAACATTACTAAAATAGATTTAACACCAAAATTTGATAAAAATGAAGGATTATATGGCTATGTAGATGCAAAAGGAAAATGGGTTATCAAGCCAAAGTTTTCTTATGCCCATAAATTTTCAGAGGGCTTGGCTGCTGTCGCAGATGATAAACAGAACTGCCAATGGGGATACATTTTACCGGATGGCACCTATGCAATCACACCAAAGTTTTTGGCAGCATATGATTTCAAAAACGGCTTTGCTGTTGTAAATAATAAAATGCTGGCTGCAACTATAAATAAAAAAGGGAATTACATCAGCCAGACACAGTATTACTTGAAAGGGGCAGATACAAATGACAGATATCGTGCTGCTATCACAAATGTAAACACTGTAATGGTTCAAAATGCCAAATATGGATTGATAACAAATGAGGGTAAAATTATTAAGCCTGAGTACGATGGAGAGCCTTATTTAGATGGAGATTTTTTATGTGTCTATAAAGAGGACGTCACAAAGGAACCATTTAAAAGAAAGCTTTCTATAGTTCTTTCTAATAGCAAGGTACTATCAGTTGAAGGAAGAATAATCAGTACAAGTGAAGGAGTTGCTCTTTTAAAACATGATGCTATTGTAGATAAAAATGTTGTTAAAAAGCAGGACACATATTCCTATGTAACTTTAGAGGGCAAGATAATTAAGTCGTTCAAGGATGAGAGTGGCAAGGAGTATCCATTTTTTGGACGCTAAGGATTTTAGCGAGGGCGTTGCTTGTGTTAAGATAAATAAGCACAAAACAGGAGATAATCAATATTATGACCAATGGGGATTTGTCAAGAAGGATGGAAGCTTTTTGATTAGCCCTTGCTACATGTGTGTAGACTCATTTAAAAATGGTGTTGCTGCAGTTAAAGAGAACTTCCGATCTTGGGGATATGTAAAAAAAGACTTATCATGGTTTATAGAACCTGTACGTGACGATGTTGAGGGTAAAGAGTATAATTACTGCGTTAGTGAGTCAAAGA
>JAEZFR010000461.1 GCA_023417285.1 Bacillota bacterium | reverse complement strand
TAGGTATTCATATACCAGTTAAACATTGTGCAAACAGTGCTGGTATTATTGAGTATCCAGAAATGCATTTGGATATGGTTAGGCCGGGTATTATTTTATATGGAATGTATCCTTCGAATGAGGTTTGCAAGGATAAGATAGACCTGAAGCCTGCTATGACACTAAAAGCAAATATTATTATGGTCAAAGAGATTGAACAGAATACACCCATAAGTTATGGAAGGATTTTTATCACCGAGAGAAAATCAAAGATTGCAACAATACCCATTGGATATGCAGATGGATACTCTAGGATGCTCAGTAATAAGGGGAGAGTACTGATTAATGGACAGTTTGCTTCGGTGGTGGGTAGAATATGCATGGACCAATGTATGATTGATGTTACAGATATTGAGGGAGATATTGAAGTAGGTGATGAGGTTGTGCTCATTGGTGAACAGGGACAGAGAAATATTTCCGTAGAAGATGTGGCAGAAACCATTGGAATTATAAACTATGAGTTGGTTTGCATAGTCGGGAAAAGAATTCCAAGAGCGTATGTACAAAATGGTAAAATTTCAAAAATCCTGAACTACCTGATTTGATGGGGTTTTGGGGGTTTTTGAGTAATATAAACTTAATTTGACCGTATATTTATTAAGGTAATATAATAAAATTGTGAACCAAATATGAATTTTTCTACTGACATTTGATAAGAATAGTATTGTATGTTTAGGATATAAGTGATACATATCATAATCCCTCTGAACATACAATTGTCCGGTAGAAAGAGTGGGGGTTTTTAAATTGGCTCAATATAAGAAGATAATTATTAGTCTTCCGGACAACTTACTTGAAGAGATTGACAACATGGTGTCCAATGAAAAAACCAATAGGAGCGTGCTTGTCAGAGAGGCAATGAAGCTCTATATCAGAGAAAAGAGCAAAATTGAATTGAGGGATAGAATGAAGAGAGGCTATGAAGAAATGGCTGAAATTAATCTAAAACTAGCCGAAATTTGCTTTGATGCTGATTGCGAGCAGCAATGCAGATATGAGGATCGGCTTGGGGAGATGGAGGAAACGTGGTAATACGACGAGGAGACATTTATTACGCTGACCTTAGCCCTGTTATTGGCTCTGAGCAGGGTGGAGTTAGGCCTGTACTAATTGTGCAGAATGACATCGGCAACAAATATAGTCCAACTGTTATTGCTGCCGCTATTACATCGCAGATCAACAAAGCAAAGCTACCCACGCATATTGAAATAGGAGCTTTGGAATATGGATTAGCCAAAGATTCTGTAATATTGCTCGAACAAATACGGACTATAGACAAAAAAAGACTGAGAGAGAAAATTGGCCATCTAGATGATGAGCTAATGTATAAAGTAAATGATGCATTAGAAGTAAGCTTCGGGCTTGCAGATTTATAATATTTATTTTATAAGGGGATAAAAAAATGAATTTACAAAAGTACTGGTCAGACAAAAAGCACTATATACCTATGTTGGCACTTATCTGTGGATTCTTCTTGTTACATATTACTAATGTGGCAGGTGCGGCATCAATATATGATACTACATACATAGATGCCAAAGAAGCGGAGATAAAAAAGCTAATTGCCGATTCTGATAATGAATTAAAAGCAAAGATAGAAAAGGTAGAGAAAAGTATTATATTTGAGGTAATAGAGCTTCAAGCTGGACAAACCGTTATATGCGGTGCAAGTACAGAGTTAATTGTCAGAACTAAAAATGCCGTAACTACATATATTCCAGATACGGCTCAAGGTGGAATATCCAATCTTATCAGCGGTACTGATTTGTGGAAGGATACTATTGTACCTGCAAATCAGCTGCTTTTAGTTCCGAGAGATGACGGGAGAGGAATAAAGGCAACGGCTAGGGCGTTTGTCATGATAAAGGGACAATACACTATTAAGTAGTATATAAAAAACCACTGATGTAGTATAAGCTTTATGTCGATAATAGACATAGAGCTTTTTTTATTGCATAGTATAAATGATTTTTTTCATTTTAGATTCTATGTCAATTGTATAATTTTTGTGTATAGATAGAGGGTATATGATTAAGAAGAATCAAAAAAGTGACAGCAAATATGACAAAAAAGTTGATCGTCTCGTTAGACTTGTGTTAATTCTTGCTTGTGTGATGACAATTTTAGTTTTTGCGGTTAGGCCCATGTTTTTTTCCAAAGACTATTACTTTGATGCAGGAGATTACTCTTTTCTAAGTAATATGGGTAAGGAGGAATATGATGTTGCCATTATGGGAGGCTCGGTAGAGGGAGCGTCGGCTGCAATCGGTGCGGCAAAGGTGGGTGCAAAGGTAGTAATACTTTGTGAAGGCTCTGATTTATGCCCAGAAATTAAAAATACTTTGAATCCAGAATGGGATTCTGATAGTACTAATAATGGGGTAGAGGTAAGCTCGGATCTTTTCAAGCAGATTTGTTATGAGGCTGGTGAAAATCCTTCCGTTGGAAACTATCAAAATGCAATTAAAAAATTAATAACTGACAATGAAGTTAAGGTTATGTACAATACTAAGCTATCTTCCGTAAGTGTTGATAAAGGTATAATTAAAAGTCTTCAAATAGATACTGGAGGTACTACTCAAGAGATTTATGCAAGTACATATATAGATGCTACTAGGGATGGCCTACTGCTTAAACAGTGTAAGATTAACAGTAATTCTGGATACTATGATATAGGTCTCAATAACCTTTATCCTCCACTTAAGCTCAATTTTTTGGTCTCTGGAGTAAACTATGAGGACCTAAAGAAAATGATACAAAATCAGGGGGTGCCTCTCACGCTACTACTTCAGAGTTATCATACTGATGATCTCAATGTAAGCGTTCAGGGGTTTAATATCTATAATCAGGGCGACAATAGTGCCATTATCGAAGGTATCACAGTATTTAATGTAGATTACACCGACCCTAAAGCAATTTCTTATGCGTACGACAAAGCAAAAAAGGAATGCAGCAGTTTATTTGATTATCTAAAGCTTAATGTACCACAGTTTAATAATGCAATGTTGGTAGAAGTTGCAAAAGATTTTGTAAGGCCATCAGCATATCACTATGAAGGTATAGCTAACATGCCAACCAGTGACATTTTTGAGGGTGATAATATGGCAGGCAGGCTAGCAACTATCGCTAAACCTATTGTTTTCACGCTCGATGATGGTAGTAGCTATATTATTGCCAATCCGAAGTATTTCTTTATACCAGTACAAGCCATTGTCCCGCAGGGTGTTAGTAATCTTGCTATGGTAGGGGATAAGGTCGGAGTTTCACCCATACTCCAGCCGGCTATAAGTAATTATTCTGCGCTTTCAACAATCGGAAATGCAGTTGGAATAGTGTGTGCGTACAGTGTTTCAGAAAGCATTTATATTGATGAAATTGCAAAAGATACTACAATTCAGAAAAACCTCGAAAAGGTACTAAGGAAATCTGGTATATATATGACAGATATAGAAGCAGAATATAGCTTCAAAGATAGCTGGAGCTATCCATACATAAAAAAACTCCTGGACAAAGGTCTTTTGACAGCAGGAGTTACAAACGACTTTAAGCTTGACAAGAAAGCCAACAGTGAAGACTTTGCCTACTTATTGTTAAACGGAGTTGTCAGGAGTAAACCTGATGTATACTCATTTGAGTTTGATTCTATTATCAGGCAATACTTAACCAAAGAGCCTCTTACAAGGGAGCTTTTTGCTGAGATACTGCTTAAGCTAAATAAAATAAAGCCTAATTCAGGAAACTTATATTCTCAGGCAATAAAGAATAACCTTATAGATGAAAAGCTGCAAAAACAGCTGAAATCTCAAGACAATCTAACAATGCAGGAAGTATATTATGCCGCTGTAAAGTACTTGAAGTAAAGTCTCAATACATTTTGTGTTACAAAAAAGTTGTTTTTGTAAATTATTTAAAATTAATGACATAAATGCTAAAATATACGCTATAATATGGCTCAGAAAGAAAGAGCTAAGAGTCTCTAATATCCTATCTAAAGTAGATATTTGTACTTGAAAGGAGATATATGTATATATATTACGTTTTGTCATTCATATTGCCACTGGTTATTATGATATTTGCAACCCCAAAGCTAACAAAGCTGGCTTATAAAATTAATTACATTGAGAAAGTAAAGTTAGATAGTGAAAGAAAAATTCATACAGATCCTAAACCTTATTTAGCTTCGGTAGGAATGTTTATTGCATTTTGGATTTCTTACATTATTTTTGTTCCTCACATAAATACAAGAACAATATTAATTTTTATTAGTTCGTTGCTAATTTATATTATAGGAACAATTGATGATTGGTTTAAAATTAAAGAAAAGGATTTTCACTTTTTACCTAAAATGATTGTACAATTAATAGCTTGTATATTAATTTATGTATCGGGTATTAAGTTTAACGGTATTACAAATCCATTTAATGATCAATATATTCTATTTCCTGATTGGATTCAGTTCTTTCTAACTATTATTTGGATGTTTGGTATTATTACAGTTATAAATTTTAGTGATGGAATGGACGGATTAGCAGGAGGAATTACTTTCATTTCTGCCGGTACACTATTTATAGTATCTGCAGCAACAGGAAACTATAATTCTAGTATCATGTCAGTTATATTAATGGGAATCTGCCTAGGATATTTAAAATATAATAAATTTCCTGCAAAAATTTTAATGGGGGATTCAGGTGCTACATTTTTAGGGTTCGTACTGGGATTAATATCGCTTGAAGGGGCATTTAAGCAATCAACCATTATATCAATTTTAGTTACTTTTATTGCTTTGGGACTCCCGATTTTTGATAACATTTTTGTAATTTTTAAAAGAGTGAAAAACAAACAACCAATTTACATAGGTGATTCAAGCCAGATACATTTCAGACTATTATCAACTGGGTTAAATCAAAAACAAACTGTATTTGTTTTGTATTTAATCTGTTTGTGTCTAAATTTAATTGCTGTTATTATTCTATTATTAAGCTTTATTTTTCTAAAATAATCGAATTGTTTAGTAGTTAACTTAACTAACAAATATATAGACTAATATGGATACAAAGAGGGTAATAAAATAAAGGGAGTCTCGCCAACATTTTTGACAAGCCCCCCGCTAATTTATAACCCTATAATATCTTCAAGCTTAATAAAGCTTAATAAAATTGAAGATAATTGAGTTCTATTAGTGCCTACTGTTTTGTTTTTATAAGGCCAAGCCTTATTCCCAATATATATAATATAAACTTAGGCAGCCTGAGCATTCTTTTGAACCTCTTGGGTTCCTTATACAATCTGTACATCCACTCGAGGCCATTATTTCTAAAGAAGTCGGGAGCAAGTTTGACATTACCGGCCAAAACGTCCATCGTTCCACCCACCCCAATGCTAACTTTAACCTTGAGCTGGCTTTTATTTTTTTCTATCCATTCCTCTTGCTTTGGGGCACCGAGGCACACCAGAAGAACTTCAGCATTTGAATTATTTATTTGCTCTACTATGGATGCGACTTCTTCTTCCTTAAAATAGCCATTCCTTATGCCTACAACTTCAGCACCAGGGTAGTCACGGTTTATATTTGCCTTTGCTGTTTCAGCTATTCCCGGTTTGCCGCCAAACAAAAAGAACTTAATGGGGTGCTCCTTTGAGGAAATAAGAAGGTTTTTTACCAGGTCAAAGCCCGATACCTTTTCAGCTACCTGTCTTCCAAGAATTTTTGAGGCTAGAACAACACCCGCACCATCGGCAACAAGCATATCAGCATTATTTAAAATGGATTTGAGATTCTTTGAAGCTATTCCTTCCATCATGATTTCGGCATTTGGGGTATATATCGAATGGTTTTCGCCGGAGGCAATAAACTCATATACCCTTTCAACAGCCTGACTCATTGTGATATCATCTATATTTATTCCTGCAATATTTACAAGTTTTCTCATAATACTCCTCATTCTAGATAAGTGTGGTAGTCAATTTTGATAATTTTCTTGTTGATATTTACTACAAACTAAAAATATCTTTCAAAACATAAATAAAGTTTAGTAGATACCATAAAAATTGTCAACGCTTGCTAGTATTTAATACCGATTTATAGAGTTCATAGTTATTGTTACCTGAAAACAATGCTGATATAATATTAAGTAACAGTATATTCTTTGAAGGAGAGATTTTTTATGAATGGTGAATACATAAGTGAGTCCAGCTTTATAGTTAGAAAATCCGGAAGAAAGGACAATAACTTTTATATTGATTACCAAGGAATATATAAGATTACTGAAATCGCAAAAGTAGTACATATTGAAGCAAGTGCTATCAAGGAGATATATCTTCAGTATAATGCCGTATACGATGCGGAGTTAGATGTATATTATTTTATTAATATTGAATCTGCAAAACATGCGGTATCAGATATTCTTAGAAATCTCAAGCATGAACAAAAAGGCAGGGTTGTTCAGTTTACGGAGGCCGAGATTGAATACATAAGGCAGGCGCTTATAAATGAAGGCGTGAACAACATTAGAGTAAGCTCCAAAATAAAAGACAATATATTTAAGAAGCTTAATAGTTAAAAAATATGCAGGATTACATTACTAATCTTGCAAATTGATAGCTTATAATATATTATTATTATAAATTATTCATTTAGATTAAGATAATAGGGAAAAGGAGTGTTTAAAATGTACAAGATGAAAAAATTAATTGTTTGTATTGCTTTGATGCTGGTTTTTGCGTTTGCGTTGACCGCGTGTGGTACCAATAATGCTAGTTCGACAGACAGTAGTAAACAAGAAGTATTGAAGGTAGGTATTGACGATACATATCCTCCAATGGAATTTAAAAATGATGCAGGTGAGAATGCAGGCTTTGATATTGAGGTAGCTCAAGCTCTAGGTGAAAAGCTCGGAATGAAGGTTGAGTTTGTACCTACCGCTTGGACAGCAATATTTGCTGCACTACAGGCAAACAAGTATGACTGCATAATTTCTTCACTAAGTATTACAGAAGAAAGAAAAGAAACTATAGCTTATACAAGACCTTATATAGCAAATAATCTAGTAATTGTAGTAAAAAAGGGTGTTGATGACATCAAGTCTGAAAAGGACCTGAAAGATAAGGGCGTATGTGTTCAGATGGGAACAACAGCTGACGAAGCATGCAAAAAGTTTAATGAAGAAACTCCATTTAAGACCTATAAGCAGTATGATAAAATGACAGATGCTCTTAACGACCTTAAGATTGGTAGAGTGGATGCATTAGTTTCAGATATAGTTGTAGCTAAGTACTTTGTTGCAAAGGACCCAGACAACTATACAATTGTAAATACAACCCTTCCAAATGAACCAATAGGCATTGGCTGCAAAAAGTCAAATACTGCTATGGCTGATAAGCTTGATAAGGCTTTAGAAGAAATTATGGCCGATGGAACACTAAAGAAAATATCTGAAAAATGGTTCGGAGAAGATATGACTGCAAACTTACAATAGTAGCTATCTAATTACAGCAGTTTTTAAAAATATTTAGCAAACTATAGGGGGGTATCTCCCCTATGGTTTTGCGTCTTTTATGGGGAGTTATCGCATATGATACAGTTATTGGATGCTTTTTCTTTTATGCCAAGGCTTTTAAAAGGTACTGTTATTACCGTACAGTTAACAATAGTTGCAATTATATTTGGAGTAATATTGGGGCTATTGCTTGCACTGGGACGATTATCAAGAAATAAGGTAGTTAATAGAGCATCTTGGGTATATATATGGTTTTTTAGAGGTACACCATTATTAATGCAGCTGATGTTTATTAATTATGTCTTTCCGTTCTTCTTTGATCCACCACTAAACTATTCTCCTTGGATTTCTGCGTATGTCGCGTTTAGCTTGAATTCTGCTGCATATTTAGCAGAGATTATTAGAGCAGCAATACAGTCAATTGACAAGGGACAAATGGAAGCCGCAAAAGCTTTGGGAATGAGTTATGGACAAGCTATGAAGCGAATAATAATTCCGCAGTCCTATAGAAGGTTAATACCTCCTGTAGGTAATGAATTTATAATGCTTATCAAAGATACATCATTAGTACAGGTTATTGCGATGCCTGATTTGATGAGGGTAACAAGCGAGATTCAGAGTACAAATGGTAATCTTGCAATATACCTTCCATCCGCTGTTATTTATCTTGCACTAACTACAATATTTACAGTTGTTTTTGAAAAATTAGAAAAGAAATATTCAGTATACGAATAAGGGGGATGTACGACATGGACAATATGATAAAGGTAGAAAATGTATGCAAGTCGTTTGGTTCCCTTGAGGTACTTAAAAATATAAACTTGGAGATTATTAAGGGAGAAGTGCTTTGTATTATTGGACCAAGCGGGTCAGGAAAAAGCACTTTGCTCAGATGTTTAAACCATCTTGAGGTTATTACAAGCGGTAAAATTACAATTGAAGGAAAAGTTATGGCTGAAAGAGTCGATGGTAAAGACCATATAAAAATTTCTCATAAGCAGATATCCGAAATATGTACTGAGCTAGGTATGGTTTTCCAGAGGTTTAACCTTTTTCCGCATATGACTGTGCTTCAAAACGTTATCGAGGCACCTATTTCAGTTAAAAAAGAATCAAAGGAAGCAGCTACAGCTTATGCAATGGAGCTTCTGCAAATGGTAGGTCTTGAAGACAAGAAGGACGAGTATCCTGTTCGCCTATCGGGAGGGCAGCAGCAAAGAGTGGCAATAGCAAGAGCACTTGCTATGAAACCGAAGATTATGCTCTTTGATGAGCCAACGTCAGCACTTGACCCAGAATTGGTGGGTGAGGTTCTTGAGGTTATGAAAAAGCTAGCTAGAGATGGAATGACCATGGCTGTAGTAACACATGAAATGGGCTTTGCAAGAGAGGTAGGCTCAAGAGTAATTTTTATGGACAAGGGAGAGATTAACGAAGAAGGATTGCCTTCTGAAATCTTTACAAATCCTAAGAATGAAAGAACAAGGGCATTCTTACAAAAGGTACTTTAGGCCGGTTTGTATTTAGATACTGTAGTTTGTTTTTAGATACTATAGTTGTATATTGCAGCAAAGATATAAAGACTTAATAGTCTGTTTTTGAGTGAAATTATTTGTAGCAATTTTAAGTGATTATATTTGATAAAAAACACACATATTAAAGGCAGATGTGTGTTTTTTTATTAGTTTTTAAATTTCCAATTTGATAAAAGGAGCTTGCTTGATGTCAAATAAGAATAAAGTATTAAGGGGAATCTGGATATATTTTTTGATAACCATAGGAGCATTGTTGACTGCGCTAGCTATTAATATATTCCTTGTGCCATATAAAATTGCACCCGGTGGGTTGAGCGGATTGGCTACAGTAATTTATTATATAAGTGGAGAAAGATTCCCTGTGGGTCTCACAATGTTAGTAATAAATATACCCCTGTTTATATTAGGCTGGAAATATATTGGGAGAAATTTTTTCATTCGAACGGTGTATGGAACCATAGCATTATCTGTACTTATTGACATTACAGAGCCTTACACAGTAGCACTTGCATCTCAGTTTTTACAAGACTTCCAGGTAGGTGGGGGAAATCCCGATATTCTGCTCTATAGCATTATAGGTGGTTTTCTTTCGGGAGTTGGACTTGGACTGGTGTTAAAGTATGATGCCACAACCGGTGGAACAGAGCTTGCAGCAAGGCTGCTTCAGCGTCCCTTTAAATTCCTTACTGTAGGTACAATATTACTTATAATAGACGCGTTAATAGTTATATTTGCAGTATTCACCTTTGATAGTATAGTGCTCGGTTTATATTCTCTTGTGAGCTTATATATAACTACAAAGGTAATAGATGCAATGGTTGAAGGTGTAGATTTTTCCAGAGCCATTCTTATAATATCCGATAAACCTAATGAAATTTCACGTGAGATAATGAATAGACTGGACAGGGGAGTAACGGAGCTGAGAGGCAAAGGTGCTTACACGGGTAATGATAAGGATGTTCTGCTTTGTGTTGTAAAGAGACAGCAGGTTCCAAAGCTAAAAGAAATAGTGCATGAAGTAGATGTAAATGCTTTCATGATATTAGCAGATGTTAGAGAAGTTCTCGGTGAGGGCTTTGTGAAGTAATGCAATGAATGCAGTTACTGAAGTATTGCATATTGGTATATCCATTTATTCTAAAATATAAATAAAATCACTTGAGAGTGTGAAGTTTTTTCTGTAAATAGCTTTCTATGATATTAAATTTAAGGTATGGAGGCCGAAAGATTGGCTTTCATACCTTGTTTACAATATAAACAAAAATTCCTGGCATGTCAATAAGACCC
>JAEZFR010000458.1 GCA_023417285.1 Bacillota bacterium | reverse complement strand
ATGGAGGACACCAATGGCTAGAGGAGCATTTAGGTTTTGATGACGCATTTAATCATGTTGGTGGAATTGATTTATATATGCCAATTATGGAGCGTGCAGAATTAGATAATACTAAAACCTTTGTTGATGTTGAACCAATGTGGACTGCCTCATATACTGTAACGGGGAATAACGCTATTGAAAAGGGGCGTGAGTTTCTATTAAACTGGGCTAAGGACAGAGGGATATTTGAAGATGGTAAAGAGCATAGATTTTTTGGTTACTATAATCATGATAGAATGGGACGCGAGGACTTCTTCTACAAGATTCATGTAACGGTTGATAGAGATTTTGTTACCAATGATGATAATATTCAGTTAGAGCAGTTTAATGGTGGGCATTACGCTGTTATGAAAGCAAAATATAGATATTTGGGTGGAGCTTGGAGTGAATTTATTAATTGGATTTCGAAAAGCCCTAAATATGCCTTTGGAGATTGGTGGTTTTTTGAGGAATATAAGATAGATAAGCCACTTATAGAAATGGATACTGAAATTGATTTATATATGCCTGTTAAATTAAAAGAATGAGGAGCACCATAAAAGGTGCTTGGAACCGCTTTGTGAATATAATAGCTTAAGATCAAAACAAGTAAAGACAAATTAGGATAGCGATAAATCAGTTAAGACAAAATAATTAAAAAGCTTGAAATAGTAAATTTATTTCAAGCTTTTACTATGCCCGTAATAGTGACAGTAAGCATGTAGTACAAGTAAGCATGTAATACAAGTAAGTATGTAGTACAAGTAAGCAAAGCATGCAATACAAGTTAGCATGTGATACAAGCTTGCATGCCCTTGAAAGCTTACATGCGGTACAGGTTTATATGCGGTACAAGCTTACATACGGCACAAGCTTACATATAATAAAGTCTTGCTTACAAGCTTGCATGGGCCACAAGGTACAAAGCCAGTTTTATGCTGAAGTAAGCTTGAGTCCGAATATCCCTATCAAAATTAAACCTAGAAAAACAATTCGTTGTATGCTAAGTGGTTCATTGAAAAGAAAGATACCTAATATTACTGTACCCAAGGCACCAATTCCCGTCCACACAGCATATGCAGTGCCTATTGGGAGTGATTTTGTTGCAAGTGACAAGAGGTAGAAGCTTATTATCATTCCTCCTAATGTAATCAAGGATGGGTATAATTTTGTAAACCCATGAGAGTATTTGAGACCCATAGCCCATATTACTTCAAAAATTCCTGCAATGAAAAGATAAAGCCACGCCTTTTAATTAACAACTCCTTTAGTTAAAAATTAAAGCCTGGAAGATATCATCTTGATACCTCCCAGGCTTTTATCCCTCCGTGACACAGCCTATAAGCTGTGAGTTATCTCTTGGTCACAAGTCCAGTAAGAAGAATGCAAGCTGTTAGCAGCTTCTATTAGAACGATCTATATCGCTGTTCACTATCTGCATACTGCGGAACCCTAGATAACCTATTAAATATTATGTTATATACTTACTTGTAGTTTATTATATAACTTATTATAGCTTGTCATATAACATTGTGTAGTTTATTATATATACTTTAATAAATCAAGTCAATTATCTTTCATATATATCAGTGGTTACCATGATAGATATAAGTGGTTACCATACATAGATATTCCGTGGCATGTATAATTTAGTTGATAATATTTATATATCTTGTACATTTGATTTTATGTAACCGTACATACTCCATTATTTTTACCGAGCACTTACACTGCGTGTTCCTCAAGTATGTTTTTTAGTGCAGCAATTGAGCTGGTATGAGAGCGTGCAATCTTAATATTCCGGCCTTTAACCTCGCTCAACGCGCAGCGTATCATTTTGTGTGAAACGGTACTAGTAAATAAAACTAATAAATCTGGGCTTCCAATGTCCTTGAGGCTACTGGACATTTTGGGGTATACTTTCGCTTTACATTTGTACTCACCGCAGAGGTTTTTATATTGGCGAAGCATACATTCGTTTCCTCCTACTATTACTACACTCATATTAATTCTCCCTTCTACTCTCTTATTAATTCTTTATAACTTCTCTTATTAATCCTTTATGACTTCGTTTATAACTTATCTAATTTTAAATCTGTGTAAATATTTAAATATTGCAGCTTTATTTTTATTACTTTATAGATATTTTTTAATAGATTTGATCGTTTAAATATTTTTCTTCTCTTTTGTGGTTTGGATAACGTGACGGACTGCAGTGACTGGGTGTGAGAATATCATTCGTGGCCCGGAGAATCGCATTACCTCACGAATCTTTTCACGCATGTCAGGTTTATAGCAATGCACCTTGCAGTTAGAGCAAAAGGTCTTGGTCTCCATAAAAGGACACCTATCGCTGCGTTGCCTTGAGTAAATATCAAGTTCGGAACATTCCTTGCAAAGACCATGTTTGCCTCCATGCTTTCTTCTACAATACAAGGCAATCATTTGCGATACAAGAACTTTTTCTTGCGCTCGCTTTGTCTGAATATTCTTAGGCATTACTATTACCTCCACTCCGACAGCGCATATAGTTAGCAACGGCTAACTAGACTGCTTAAAATATGCGGCACCAACTATGGTTAGACACCGCTAACTAATAACATCATACTTCCTTTTAAGTGGAAAGTCAATTAGTATATAAAAAATAAGAGAAAAGCATTTGCTTTTCTCTTATTTGGAGCTGGCGGACGGAATCGAACCCCCGACCTGCTGATTACAAGTCAGCTGCTCTACCTGCTGAGCTACGCCAGCGCAATGGTGGGAACTATAGGGCTCGAACCTATGACCCTCTGCTTGTAAGGCAGATGCTCTCCCAGCTGAGCTAAGCTCCCATTTAGCTGTCAATAAATGCAGTCGTTGTCTGCAAGAGGTATTATAGCATAGCAGTTTTTAGTAAGTCAACTATTATTTTAATGTTAATATTTACTACTATATTACCAAATAATTATTTATTTTTATATAAAATTTTGTAATAATAAAGCTATACCAAAAAAGGAGGAGTGATTGCATGATACCAACCCCACATATAAATGTTAGTGAAAAGGGCATTATTGCCGAAACCGTTTTAATGCCTGGAGATCCATTGCGTGCAAAGTTTATAGCAGAGACTTATCTAGAGGATGCTCAGCAGTTTAATACTGTTAGAAATATGTTTGGTTATACAGGTACCTACAAAGGCAAAAAGGTTTCAATAATGGGTTCAGGCATGGGAATGCCATCAATAGGCATTTATTCATATGAGCTATTTAACTTCTACGGAGTAAAAAACATTATTAGAATAGGTTCCTGCGGAGCAATACAGGAAGATGTAAAGATTAGGGATATTATCTTGGGTATTTCTGCTTCTACAAATTCCAATTTTGCAAGCCAGTATGGTTTACCAGGAACATTTGCACCAACTGCTTCCTGGGAGCTTGTAAGCAAGGCTGTGAAAATTGCAGAAGACAAGGGGATAGGTATCAAGGTAGGCAATATTCTCTCCTCTGATATTTTCTATGATGATGATAAGGAGGTATGGAAGAAGTGGGCGAGAATGGGTGTTCTGGCTATTGAAATGGAAGCTGCGGCGTTATATATGAATGCAGCTAGAGCTGGTGCAAATGCCCTGTGTGTGCTTACTGTATCCGATTCACTCGTGACTCACGAACTCACTACTGCCGAAGAAAGACAAACCTCATTTACTAGTATGATGGAGATAGCTCTTGAGTTAGCATAAATCAATATAAATAACAGTAATAAATCTTTAACACAGCAATAAATCTATGTATTAACACAGTAATAAATAGCATATGTAGATAAATGGATTAGTATAATTCACAACAATTTATATTACAATAAAAAACGTTTTTATATTTCCAAAAAAACGGCTTTATACCCATACAACAGGTATTAAGCCGTTTTGATTATGCACCGGCTTGCGCCTAATTAAATGCCTACCCTTGATTATTCTTCTTACCACTCCTCAAAGTTCTCCTGAAGATTTTTCCCTTCAAATCCTGCCAATGGAATGGAAATAAAGGATATAGGTAACTGTCCCCTGTCAATGTTCTTGTAAAGCTGAGAACAATAAACATAAACAGTATTCCTGCAAGGAATCCCCAACCATTAAAAGCCCAAACGAGAATAAGTAACACAATTCTGAAGAATTTTACAGCATAGATGAGCTCGGTGCTCTGTTGTGCAAAGGAGCCAATAGTCACAAAGGCCATGTATAGTATTGTTTCAGGGACAAACCAACCAACCTGTACAGCAAAGTCACCAAGTATTAGGCCGCCGATAATGCTAAGAGAAGTACCCAAAGAACTTGGGGTATTTAGTGATGCCAATTGTAAGCCATCTACCGCAAACTCTAGTATTAAAAATTGTACTAACAGCGGTATAGCAACAGTTTCTCGTGGGCCAATGAATTGCAGCCAAGGTGGCAGTGCTGATACATTTTGTGTTGCAAGCAGCCATAGAGGTGTAAAAATGAGAGTCAGCAGGAACACAGTGTTACGTATTATTCTTATATAATTACCCGTTATTACAGGATAGTAGTAATCCTCTGCCTGCTGTATAAAGTCAAAAAATGTGGTAGGCACCAAAATGATATTTGGAGAGTTATCTATAATAATGACAATTTTACCTTCTAGCAAATGAGATACAGCCACGTCAGGACGTTCGGTGTATCGCGCTTTAGGGAACGGGTTAAAACGGCTGGACTTTATTATTCCCTCAATGAGGGATTCTTGAAGCATAGTTACACTTCTAACATCAAGATTTAACAGTCTTCTTCTTATTTTGTCCAATTTTGATTTATCAACGATATCGTCAATATAGCCAAATACTATATCGGTCCTGCTTCTATTTCCAATATTAATCATTTCAAAGGTGAGCTGGGGATCTCTGATTCTTCTCCTAATTAACGCTGTGTTGAATACTACTGTCTCTACAAAACCATCCTTTGAACCCTTTGTCGTTTTTTCTAGATCGGGTTCTTGAATAGAACGCGTCGGAAAGGTTCTTAGATCCAATATAATGCCATCTGTAAACCCGTCAACCAGTAAGAGTGTAGTACCGGATAGAACTTGTGTAACAATCTTGTCCACGTCTGTTTCGAGACTTGTCTCGGTATATGAGACTTGAGCATCACAAAATTGATCGGCATTTTGAAAAGAATACATAGTTTGAGGTGGAATTTTTTGAAATTGTGCCAAAATTCGCTGGGCTATGTCGTCCTTAATGAACCCATCCATAAATAGCATGTACGCTTTTTTGCCACCAATATTTACCCTTTTTTCTATAATATCAAAACTTGCTTCTATATTTAAATTTGCCCGCAAAAGTGTAATGTTTTGCTCCAAAGAACCTGAAATTTTTATGATTAAACACTCCAATCTAGCATAAGCTATAGTTATGATTTTCTTTAAGATTCTAATTTATTCTTGATTTATGTGTATAATAAGAGTAGAATTATTCAGATTAAACATTTGTAGGAGCTTTGATATGTCACAAAAATCTAAAATATATTACTTTGCACTTGCAGCAATAATTTGCTTTGTTGATTTCATATCAAGTGGAAACAATGGATTTGTTGAGTTGTTACTTGTTTTGCTCTCCTCAATAATGGTTTTCCATATGGGTAAGATTCACTTTAGCACGAGTAGGGTTTCATATTTAGTATTATTAATAGTTAATATAGTTGTACTAGTACTAACATATAACCATCGTGTATATTTATTAAATATTTTGCTTCTTTCATGGCTGATATATAAGGTTATTACACCTAAGATACTTAATTATAAATGGCTGCTTGAAGTATCCTTTGGCATAGCCTTTTTAATGACTTATATATCTGCGTTGTCTAGACATAGCTTTCCTCTGTTTATTTTCGTTTTTTACCCAGTTTATATTGTAGGCTGCAAGGTGAGAGATAAAAATATAGTAAAAAGTGGGAAAAGTATATTATTTGTAACTGCAAATTTCATCATTTCAGGACTTGGACTAGCAGCATTTATTTACAAATCCCTAGGCAAAAATATTATAGATGATATATTATTCTTAAATATTAAGGCTGTAGGTACTGTTACGGCAGTGATTCTACCTTTTATAGCCTTATTCTTAATCTGGTTCACTATAAGCTTTAATATAATTCTCAAAATGATTTCACTTAGATTCACTAATAAAGTATACTTGTCGGATTTTGATTTATTAACTCATAGAAGCACGGTATTTTATTTAGTGTATTACTTAGGAATTGTCTTTTCTATTACTTATTTAACGCAGTTCTCCATAAGATTGAATGTGTTACAAGCATTGAAAGATATGTTTGATCCGCATGTATTGTTCAACGTATTATTAATAGCTGGAATTTATATGCTGATTTGTTCCTTGTTAGGCAAGGGAATTTCAAATATAATAGTCGGTTTGCTCACTATTGTTGTTGTAATAGCCAATGCAATCAAAATAAAATATTTCAATGAACCGTTCTATCCATGGGATGTATATTTGATAAAAAATTTGTTTGGTATAGCTGAAGGATATGTGTCTCTTCCGGTGGTAATTGGAGGTGCAGTTGTTGTATTAGCTGCAATTACAACTTTTATTATAATATTCAGAAAACGCGTAGCAAAAGCGCTCAAGCCAAGAATATCATTATTTATAATGGTATTCTCAATATTACTGTTTGGAATAAATGCATTCATTTTAAATACACCTCAGCTTACTTCACAGCTTAATATCCAAAAGTCGTGGTACATTGGCAAGGCTGAAATGTTGGCTAATGGTGTATGGGTGCAGAACTACTTTTATCTTACCGACCTGGATAAGTATATAAATAAGGCACCAGTTGGTTACAGCTATGAAAAAATGAAGGAGCTGGACGAAAAGTATTATAGAGAAAGTCAAACGACACAGACCGATCAACAAAAACCAAACGTTGTAGTAATTATGAGTGAAAGCTTTTGGGATGTGTCAAAGCTAGAGGGTGTATCCTTCAATAAAGACTTGTATGAGAATGTTCACAAACTTCAAAAGGGAGAGCTTGCACCACCAGCAATAGGTGGGAGTACTGCCAATACTGAATTTGAGGTTTTGACAGGCATGTCAATGTACTTTATAAATCCAGGTGTAATTCCTTATAATGTATATTTGAGAACGGATACTAGTAGTATTGCAAGAGTCTTCAGGGAAAATGGATATGATACAACAGCAATGCATCCAAACTCAGGGTGGTTTTACAACAGAGATAAGGTATATAAGTATTTTGGATTCGATAAGTTCTATGACGTTTATTCATTTGACAAGAGTGAATATAAGGGTGGCTCAGTTTCGGATGATGCTCTTGTAAATAAAATAATTTCAAAGCTGGAGGATAAGACAAGTGATAAGCCACAATTTATATTTGCAATTACCATGCAAAACCATGACCCTTATATTGATAAATATGAAAGTACCGACATAACAGTTACATCGGATGTTGTTAATGAAGAAGAAAAAAATACGCTTACAAATCTTGCACAGGGTCTATATGATTCCGACCAAGCACTAGGAAAGTTGATTACATCGATAGATAAGAGTGGAAAGCCTACACTAGTGTACTTTTTTGGAGATCACGCATCAAGATTTGGCAGTGTACAGGATTATTACGACTTGTTTGATAGACTTGTCAATACAGACAAGGCAGAGGATTATTTGGGTAGGCTAAAATATTATAAGACTCCCGTTGCTACATGGTCAAACTACCATGAAATGAGGTCTTTCCCAAATATTATTTCACCTACTCACCTGACCTATGAGATATTGAAAGACGCCGGGGTAAAATATCCAAACTATTTTAACATTCTGCCGGAATTAGAGAAGAAGTACCCAATTATGCATATTCAAAATCCTCAGCTGGTAAATAACGAGGATATTCTTGTAAAAGATTATCAAATGATACAATACGATGTTCTATTCGGAAAAAAACTATATAAATAGTAATTCCAAATATTGACTTTTAATGATTAAATTGTATAATAGTCATACAGGAGATTTGTTGTATGACTATTACTATTTATTCATTATTTTTATTGATAATATCTATATTGACTATTTCTATCTACTTGTACAACATAATAAGGAGTATCAGTAAGAAACATGCTAACCCAATAGTTATTGTATTTATAGCATTTAACGTGGTAATGCTGGTTTGGAGCGTTTCATTTACATTTTTCCATTTTTCTGTTGACCCTTATACCAGTAAGTTTTGGTATAGGATAGGGGCGGTAGGATATTGTCTTTTCATACCATTAATGTTTCACTTATCTTTACTTATATTTTTGCAGCATAAAATTATTGGCTATAGGTGGTCTCTTGTTTTAGCCTATATTATAGGATTTATCTTTGTTATTACCTATGTTCAGTCAGAGCTTATGCACTTGCAATTTATATATATTAAAGGTGTCTGGAATCCAATTACTTTAAAAATACCTGTATGGTATGTTCTTTATTTGTTATATTTTATGGTTTGTGTGGGTATTTGCTTTGCGTTCGCCATAAAGGGTTGTATTTCCCAATCCAAGGACGCAAAAAGACAAGGTAAAATAATGCTCATTTCAACTTCAATATGCTCGGCCTTTGGATTATTTGTGAATGTTATAGCGCCTTGGATGGGGCTTACAGCAGTACCTGCGATATGTGATATGGGTATTGTTATATATCTATATACAGTAAGATATATAATTGAGCACTATGATCTAATAAATATATGCCCAGAGATAGTAGCAACTGATATATTAGAAAGAATTGACGATATGGTTTTTTTAACAGATGCAGAGGGGTGCATTATTTATACTAATGAATCGGCAATAAGAACTATGAAATACAATTCGAGGTACATACGAGGGAAAAATATATCAGTCATAGTAGGTGAGAATACTCATGTATTAACCAAAGATATTACTGAAGTAAGTAGCGAGATACAGATATATACTTCCGAAGGAGAGCCAGTACCTGTTAGAATATCTGTTTCACCAATAATGTGTATGAAAAACTCCGTTGGTAAGTTATATGTTTTTCAAGATCTGCGCATGTTGTATCAATTAGGTCAGGAGGTATCGCAAAAGCAGACGCTGGCAAACACGGTAATTGCAGCAAATGAGAAGCTTACAGAATTGGACAAACTAAAGTCAGACTTTATTTGTAATATTTCTCATGAGCTAAGAACACCATTAAACCTGATTACTAGTAGCCTTCAACTTATGAATAACAAAAGCGATGGCACACAAGTAGATTTGGTTACGCATAGAAAATACTTTAATGTAATACTCCAAAACACTTACAGATTAACTAGGCTTATTAATAATATTATTGATACCACAAGAATAGATGCGGGATATCTTAACATGTACCAATCAAATAACGATATTGTTCATTTTCTGGAGGATATTGTTGATGGGGTAAGAATGTATGCGCAGGAAAAGGGAGTATCAATAACCTTTGATACAGATATCGAAGAAAAGATTATTGCATTTGATACCGATAAAATTGAGAGGGTTTTTCTCAATTTATTGTCTAATGCCATAAAATTTACCAATAAGGGAGGCGATATCTCTGTAGTTATAAATGATGGTGCTGACTTCATAGAAATTTCTGTTGTGGATACGGGAATAGGAATTTCCAAGCAAGATCAGGAGATTATTTTTGATAGGTTTATTCAGGCAGATAAATCACTAGCGAGAAATTGTGAGGGGAGCGGTATAGGTCTATCGCTTGTTAAGGCTCTTGTGGAAATGCATCATGGAAAAATTCGAGTGAAGAGCGAATTAAATAAGGGTAGCACATTTACAGTGGTTCTCCCTGTTTATCAGATAGAACAAGATGGTGTTAACTGTAAACAATATAGTGCAGGCTTTGAAAGACAGAGAGTTAATATTGAATTTTCCGATATTTACTTATAAAATTCTATAATTAGATTATATATAATTAATTTACATAATTTTAGACATATATCTCTATCTTCAGTTGACAAAAATCCATTATACATTAAAAAAAGGATTTTTTTATCCTTTGGCGAATAGTTTTAATCAGGACGCTTGTTTTAGGAGGAGATGAGCAGGTGATTATTAGTACTGATTTTACTGTTGCATATAAATGTATAGCGTGTGGCGCTTTTGATTTCATCAGCATTAACCTTTTTGGATTATTAAAGCAAAAATATATAAAGGAATGTTGTAGATGTGGGCAGGCGCATGCTGAATTTAAGTATTTTGATGACAAAATATCTGTTTCAGTACCTTGTATTGCTTGCGGAACTACTCATGAATATATCATAAATATTCAGGAAATAAGACGCAAGAAGATTATTAAGTTTGTCTGCAAAAATACGGGTGTTGAACATTGCTTTGTTGGAAATGACTATGTTGTTAGACAATGTGTTGACTCTTTAGAACGAGAAATGGATTCTATGATGGATACCTTAGGGTATGAAAGTTTTTTTGCAAATTCCCAGGTAATGCTTGAAACTATCAATAGAATACACGACCTAGCTGAACGGAGGCGGCTTATATGCCAATGCGGTTGCAGGGAGGTAGGTATACACCTGCATTACAAGGGTGTATTTCTTAAGTGCTCAAAATGCTTTTGCTATAAATATATTCCTGCTGCCTCAAATCTTGATCTTAAAATTACATTATCTAAAAAGACTATTATTTTAAATGATAAAAAGGCAAAGATTTCTGCCCCAATTTAAGTAATAATATGAATAATGAATGGTTAAATGTTAATACTATAGAATGTTGGACTTTAATGCCGAAATCTTTATTGTGATTGACAGGTATTAACACTTTTGATATAATAATTTCAATAAAGATATTCAAATAATCTCGTCTAACAAGTAATTTGAATAAATTTCTTTTTAGTTCATTAAATTTCCTAAATTATTAAATAATATAAGTACGTATTAAGGTAGGTGTACTATGGATCTTGTTGATTTACAAGCAAAAACACTAGAAGATTTGCGTTATATTGCAAAAATGATGGGTTTAAAAGGCATTACAAAGCTCAAAAAGGATGAACTAGCAGAATTAATAGTCAACTCTGACAGTAATAAATCCATAAAGACAAGTTCAAAAACTAAATCATCAAAACATTCAAATCAAACTGAACAGCTTGATGTAGCTGCAATGACAGATATGAAAGAAGAAATTAAAGCTACTCCAATAACTTCTGATAAAGAAGCAGAAGTCTCAGAGAATAAAACTGAAGTAACTGATATACATCAAAATGACCCTAAGTTAGAAATTCAGTCAGTAGCAGATGAAGTCCAACCATTAAGAAAATCCAAAAGGGGCAGGCCAAGCAAATCAATTCAAAATGATGATGCCATAAGCACTGAAAAAAGCCCTGATTCTTTGATTAACACATCTTTAGATATGAAAAGTGAACAAGTGCCTCATATCTCAGAGAGGCTTAAGCATCTGGGCATAAATCCTAGTCAGAACGCACTGAAGCAGGAAGACGGTATACATACATCTACTGAAACGCCTTCTGAAAAAAAATCAAAGCAGAAAAAATCTAGGGAACCACAAAATCAAGAAAAAGATATAGTTAGTAATGAACAGGCAAAAGAACCAGAGACAGAAAAAGCTAGCCCTGCTGTTGAAGAGGTGTCTGATTCAAAGCCTATTACAGCTGAGACTGAGAGCAAAACTCAAGATGTTTTACAGCAGGTTCCAAAGAATCTATCACAACAAAACCATGTAGCGAAGCGTGAGACTACACAAAGAACTTCATTGACGCCACACAGGAATGCTTCTACTACAAGGTCTCATAGAAATGAAAATGGCAAGAGATTTGGGGACGCTGTAGCAACTCATAGGACTATAAGATCCAATAATAGAACTCATATGCAGACTTCAGAGACCTCGCTTGCTACTAACAATGGCAAGCCTATATCCTCTAAGGCTGGTACCCCGGCTGTAACAGCAATTACTGCAACAGAACCTGTTAATTTACCCATTGTTGTTGCACCTAGAACAGATAGTTTACAAAACAAAAATATAGAGGCACAATCCTATGATGCTGTCCAAGGAGCAACAGCTCAATCCACAGCTGGTACACAAAGCGGTGTTGCTACACAGAATGGCATCTCTACACAGAGCGGTGTTGATTCTCAGAACGGCATCTCTACACAGAATGGTGTTGCTTTTCAACCGACTGCAACTGCGCAAGCACCAACAAATGGGCAACAGAATTTATCACCACAATATGGACAGCAGACTTCTGCTCCTGCCCAGGAAAAGATAGAAAGTGACGATCCAGTAGAGGGAGTACTTGAAGTATTACCTGATGGATATGGATTCTTGAGAAGTGACAATTATTTATCTGGACCAAAGGATGTTTATGTATCTCCTTCACAGATTAGAAGGTTTGGATTAAAGACAGGTGATAGACTAAGGGGTAAGGGCAGAATTCCAAAGGAAGGCGAAAAGTTCCAGGCACTATTATATGTTCAGACGGTAAACGGAGATACACCTGACGTGGCTTCAAAGAGAACTCCTTTTGAATACCTGACACCAATATACCCTGATAGCAGGATTAACCTAGAGACAACCCCGAGGGAGCTATCAACTAGACTTATTGACTTGATGGCGCCTATTGGTAAGGGTCAGAGAGGAATGATTGTTTCTCCGCCTAAAGCAGGTAAAACTATTTTGCTAAAAAAGATAGCAAACGCTATAACGGTTAATTATCCTGAGATTGAACTTATAGTGCTTCTTATAGACGAACGTCCAGAAGAAGTTACCGATATGCAGCGTTCAATTAAAGGTGATGTTATATACTCAACCTTTGATGAGGTTCCAGAACATCATATAAAGGTAGCAGAAATGGTCCTTGAGCGTGCCCAAAGACTGGTTGAGCAGAAGAAGGATGTTGTAATTCTTTTAGACAGTATTACAAGACTTGCAAGAGCATACAACCTGACAATACCACCAACAGGGCGTACTTTGTCAGGAGGTTTGGATCCTGGCGCTCTGCACAAGCCAAAGAAGTTCTTTGGGGCGGCTAGAAACATTGAAAATGGCGGGAGCTTGACAATAATGGCGACAGCACTTGTTGAAACAGGCAGCAGAATGGACGATGTCATTTTCGAGGAGTTTAAGGGAACAGGTAACATGGAGC
>JAEZFR010000428.1 GCA_023417285.1 Bacillota bacterium | reverse complement strand
GCATTATTCTCTGCTCTGTCAAATACCTACGAATACGCGAAATACCCCAACCGCCTTTTGCAAGATCAAACATCTTTCTTACAATGGGTGCTGCCTTTTCATCAATTATCAAACGATTATGGTCGCTGGGGTCTTTAAGATATCCATATGGGGCAGATGTACCAGTAAATTTACCTTGTGAAAACCTCGATCTTAATGCCGTTTTTGTTTTTACCGATTGATCTTTTGAATACATTTCGTTAAGTATGTTCTTAAATGGGGTTATATCCATTGCACTGTTGTTTAGCGTATCAACGCCATCATTCACAGCAATATATCGCACACCATGCTCAGGGAAAAATACTTCAAGATAAATACCACAGTCAAGATAGTTTCTACCTAATCGCGATAAGTCCTTTGTAATCACACAATCTATCTGCCCATCCTTAATAGCCTTAATCATTTCTTGAAAGCCAGGGCGATCAAAATTGGTCCCTGTATAACCGTCATCAACATATGTTTTTACAACATGCCAACCTTTGTCTCGGACAAATTGGGTAAGGATATCCTTTTGAGTCGATATGCTTCCGCTTTCACACTCCACGCCATCATCTTTAGAAAGACGACAGTATAACGCAACTCTAAATATTCTTTCCGTATTCGCCATTTCATTTTCCTCCTCGTTGCTCAAACATAATGTATCCGTAGACCATGCTTACAGGAACTATGGTAAAGCACTCAATGTGTTTTTCCAAAGGTGCCGTCTTTCATTTGCTTTTTAATTTCCTCAATGATGATAGGTATTAAGACCTCGCTTATGGGTCTGTCACCAACAAATTCGCGCTTAATAATAATGGTGACTTCGTCCTTTTTCTCTTTGCTCATGCTCTGCCTCCTTAAATGCAAAAAGGGCGTCGGTATGTGTGTACCAACGCCCTTAACCAGCCGGGAAAACAAACTATCTCTCCAGACTGTTATCCCGTTCTCGCTTGCGCTGCCAGTCTGTGAGCAGCTTCATAATCGTATCTTCCATTTGCTTAATGGAATAGCTCTTAGGAAAAAAGCTCCCGATTTTCTCTTTCGGGAGCTTTACCTGTTCCTTCTGATTCGCTTTTTCCTCAGTCATAACCTTGAAGATGGCATCCATATCGAGCTTGCCCTCTTGACTGAGCACCTTCATGCGCATTGCCTGTGAGAGCGATGGCGTTCGTTCCTCGCTCTGCATGGTCTCAAGCAAATCCTCTTGCTCTTTCCCGGCCAAGTAAGACAGCGCCACCGCCGGATTGAGCGCAATATCTTTGTCATCCACCATTTTCAGCAGAGGCGGAATGAGCTCTGTAAGCCGGATAAAGCGCTGTATCTGCGTTGAGCTTTTGCCCGATTCAGCCGCCAACTCAGCCCTTGAAGTGGTGCCGCGAAAATTATGTCCAACTTGGACAGAATTATTTTGCGGCGGTCTGCCTGCTATTCTTTTCATGGCCTCAAGCTGCATCTTATAAGAAAACGCCCTCTCACTTGGGAGGACGCTTTCACGCTGATAGTTGCTTTCGACCATACAGATTGTCGCTTCATCATCCGACATATCGCGGACAATTGCCTGAATGCTCTCAATACCAAGCATCCGGCAGGCCTCTTTGCGGCGGTGTCCTGAAACCATTTGATATTGACCATCCGGCAAAGGACGTACCAGAGCCGGAATCCTCACACCGTTCTCTGCAATGCTCTCGACCATCCGCTGCATGGCCTCGTCTTTACGTATCTGGAACGGATGATTTGGGAAGTCTTGAATGCTCGTAATCGGTATCTGCTGCACTCTTTCACTGTTCATTCCTTCGCGTTCTGCTTGCGTAGTAAACAGATCATCAACCGTGGGGAGCTTGATGTTTGTCCTGCTATTTGCCATTCGCCATTACCTCCTGCACAAGTGATTCGTAGGCCTTCGCCGCCTTGTCATTAGCGGCATGTTGATAGATGCTCGTGCCGGTTGCACTGGCCTCTGCTGTTCGAATCGTGAGAGGTATCTCCGTTTGAAACACAGGAATTCTATCTCCGCAATTCACCCGAAGATTTTCAGAAATGTCCTTTGCGAAATTCGTTCTGCTATCGACCATAGTCAACAGAACGCCCTCAATCTCAAGCTGAGGATTGATGGTCCTTCGAATACGGTTGATTGTTTGGATAAGCTGAGACAGTCCTTTTGTCGGCAGGTAATGCGACAGCACCGGAATGATAATGCTGTCTGCAGCTGCCAGCGCATTCACCGTCACCAAGCCGAGCGACGGCGAGCAGTCAATCAGCACATAATCGTACCGATGCTTAACGCTTTGCAAATAGCTTCGCATGATGGTCTCGCGGCTGATCGTGTTGCTGAGAAGCATCTCCAACGCCGATAGCTCGATGTTTGACGGCAGCAAATCGACACCTTCCTCATGGTGCAGAATAGCCTCATTCTCCCCAAGCGGCTCATCCGTTACCACCTTGGTCATGACGGATGTGAGCGTTTCTTTTAGCTCATCCGGCGTTCTCCAGCCAAGAGAGTCCGTCAGATTTCCCTGTGAATCAGCATCCACCAGAAGCACTTTTTTGCCCTGTCGGGCGAGGCCTATGCCGAGGTTCACACTAGTAGTTGTTTTGCCCACGCCGCCTTTTTGATTGGCAAGGGCGATCACTTTAGTCATTGATTTTTCCTCCTTTTTTGTAATAAAAAACGGCAGGGGGTACCTGCCGAAAATGAGTATAAAAATAGCGGCTATTTTGGTAACCGCTTATCTTCATGCTTAAAATATATTTAAATCCTGATAAATTAAAAAGTAATACCCAATTCGATTAACTTGCTTATTAAAACCGCTTTAGTTATTGGCTCATCATATCTCCATTCAACCACTGCAACTCCATTCTTGGTAGCTAATTCTTTTTTCTGTATATCTAGTAGCTGCCTATGTTCATATGCTTGTTGCCCCCCAAAAAAGTCAATCGGTTCATAATGTTGTCTTCCCTGATATTCAAACGCCGTAAATATTTCAGGTATAAAAGCATCAAGACTTTGTCTATTTAACCAAGCTGGTCGGTATTGAAATTGAGATTGGGGAAAGAATGAGAGAATCAATTCATACATTTTTCTTTCATTAACCCATCTCGCGTTTATTTCGCCAGAATCAAGAAGGTTTTTATAGACTAAATTTTTGTATCCATTTAAAGAATCTATATCAACAAATAAACGGTTTTCTGATTCCCACTCTTTCACGTTTTTCGCAATAGCACCCAAAGGCGATATAATATTTTGATCTATAGAAGAAAAGCACTCATAATCATCTTTAAATATCTTTGTTGCCCTCAGTGAGTCTTTAACACGAGATGCAAATTCCTGAAAATCAATATTATATCTAAATCTTCCGGCATGTTGATTTTGATCATATTCAATCATAGTCTGGGAAGTATACTCGTTATATTTCAAGAGAAAATATGCATTTAGCCCATAGATGTTGTAACCAAATAAGCCTTTAGTAAATATACCTTCCATAACAACATGCGTCAGCAAATGGAACAAGTGTTCATTTCCTTTTTCAAAAGCGCATAAAATGTTTATACTATTATCATCGTCTGATAGATTTTCAAGTTTGCATGAGAAGCTCGCAATTTCTGAAAGGTATTTTGCTATATATCCATTTTTTGATCCGTCATATGAGAAGGGAATAGCCATAGGATAATCTTTTTGTATCTCTGTTAATATATATTTTGTATTCTTCAATACATCATAAACATTATTTTTAGAAGTCAAAAAATAATCGACTTCGGATCTTTGTTTATTCTTTAAGTCGTATATAAAGCTTTTAAAAAAATCCTCATTAATTCCTCTAGATGGGGTGTCGATTACGGTTCCCTTATCAACATAGTTTTTGAGAAAAATATCTTGTTTTTGAACAGCAGTAAGTTTCCATTTATCTATAAGTTTTTTAGTGTTTGCTGAAGCAGACGACGTATTTATTCTCTGTATATATTCTTTAAGATCAAATGCTGATCTTAATAGGTATCTACGTTTGCTTGGCATTCTTTCCAGGATCGGCGAGTGTTCTATAACATGCCTACTGATATTCTTGCAAAGTGCGTCAAGACATATTTCTAAAAGGATTTTGTCATCTTCATATATTATTATTGAGATAAGATCTTCCGGAATTACTGGAGCTTTTCCAAACAAACGATCTATCAAATCAGGGCTTTTATATAAAAGATCAAATACATAATTATCGCCAAACTCACTACATAATTCATTTACCATATGTTTGGTTAAGTCCTGCGTCCGTCTTTCATAGAGGAATTTATCCATTACATTTATCCAACACCTAATACCTTCAGTCATATCAAGCTTCAAAATTCTCTTCAGTACTTCTTGTATCTTTGAATTATAACTATAATCACCAATTACATTACCACTATTGGCAACCAATTTCTCTAAGTCTGACAGACATAAATTTAATGATTCGTTCAATGTATAAGTCCTCATTTAGAATTTAGTGTTTTTAAATAAACACATAAACAAACTAATTGAAATACTTACTTTCTCCCCCATTGCTACCTACCTCAACAATAATATTCTAAATAAAACTTAGCCGCAGATATTATTATTAACAATCCAAATCCTTTCTCAAGGCTTCATAGGTTTTGGAATTAATAAAACCTTCCGGGTCATCTTCTATTTTCTTATTGATTTTCCTCTTTTGATTTTCGCTAATATTATTCATACCTTCTTCTAACCTTTTCATAATATCAATCATTTCATTACCACATATACTTCTTATAATCTGGTTTTCTGCGCTTAGAAGTCCATTACCATTTACTACTTCTGTATTCTCCCAGTACTCGTCTTTTCCTTTGTTGTATAAAGTAAAGAGAATCATTCCCATCATATTAGTTATTGTAGCGTAGGTTTTTGTACCTTTATTAAAAAACGTATAACTAGTTTCCCCCCTATAGAAAGAAAAGTGAGGTCTTATACCCTCTGGTTTTCGAAAAAACTCTTTGATATCATCAAATAAGAGGAGATGATTTTCAATACCTT
>JAEZFR010000382.1 GCA_023417285.1 Bacillota bacterium | reverse complement strand
CCCATTGACAGAAAGCCAGGAAGTATCATGGAAAGGCATATAGCCAGCACTGGAGCGAGAGCAATAACACACTTTGAGGTGGAAAAAACATTCTTTAGCCACAATGCAGCAAAATTAAGATTTAAGCTTGAAACAGGTAGAACTCATCAGATTCGAGTGCATTCCAAAGCAATAGGTCACCCTCTTTTTGGTGACACATTATATTCAGATATTTGTGATACATTCATTTCCCGCCAAGCGTTGCATTCAAATGTCACAAAAATTATTCACCCGATAACCCAAAAGGGCTTAGAATTCGTAGCTCCATGCCCTGACGACATCAATAGGCTTTTGGAAATATTATCAAAAGATACGTAAGCCATTTTACATATTTTTACAACCATGCTAATATCAACTTAGAGCAAAGATAATTTTTTGGGAGGTATTAGCAAATGGAGATACTAAAGGAAAAATATTCAATTACAGAGCTTAGTGAATCACTCAAAGTAACAGACCATGCCTTAAGATTTTATGAAAAAGAATTTAATCTGAATATTCCAAAGGATACAAGAGGTAGGCGTTATTACACTACCGAATTGGCAAATGTAATGTATCAGATAAAAAACATGCGTGACGAAGGTCTTGAAATTAAGGCAATAAAAAAAATACTAGCAACTGAAGGCTACATTAACGAAGCAAACTCCGTAGGCTTTATCACTCCTGACGAACAGCTTCCAGCAGTAGTTGGACAAGGCTGTACACAGCTTAGTTCAAACGAGCTTGGAGTTATCTTAGAAGCACTGAATGGTATGAAGGATCATTTATATTCTAGTGTCTCAACTGAGTTCAGCGCAACTCGTGAATATTTTTCAAAGGAAATTACCCGTTCAAAGCTTGAGCTGGGTGCTTGCGTAGAAAACAGCTCAAGAAAGCTCGAGTTAAAGTTAGATAGACACTTTCAAGAGGTTGACAGAGCACTTTCCATGTGGAGAGAAAAGAAGAACAATACTTTTGCGAGTAAGCTAAAACGTATAATTGGTAAATAAGTACTTATACGAATTCCATGAAAACGATATTTGCAAGGTCGAGACCCTTCGAAGTAAGCTTTACTGTTTCACCGTCAAGTCTTACAAGTCCGGCCTTGTTTAATTTGTCTATCTGAGCATTATAGCTTTTCAACATACTCACACCAAATCTATTTACAAACTCCTTCTCGCTTACACCCTTCATGAGTCTAAGCCCAAGGAACATATACTCTGCCATTTCATCCTCTCTGGTAACCTCAATGTCCTCTATCACAGGGTTCTGCCCATTTTCAACCAACTCAATATATGCTTCAAGCTTAGGCTCATTTGAAAATCTCTTATTATTCAAGAAAGAATGTGCCCCTGCTCCCAACCCTATATACTCTCTTTCCTGCCAATAAATTAAATTGTGTTTGCATTCATATCCAGGGGCAGAAAAGTTTGAGAGCTCATAGTGATTGAGCCCCTGCTCTTTCAGGTATTTGATTGCATAATGATACATCTCTCTGTCCAATTCATCCTCAACTGGTTTCAGAGTTCCACTTTCATACATATCTCCAAACAAGGTCCCTTCTTCAATTTTGAGACTATATGCAGATACGTGAGGAATTTCCAAGCTTACAAGCAATTCCAGCGTTTTTTTCCAATCTAGCATCGTCTGACCCGGAATACCAAAAATCACATCCCCATTTAGGTTTGTAAAGCCTGCTTGCTTAGCCAGCTGTATGCTTTCAATAAATTGCTCTGCAGTATGCCTTCTGCCCAAAAATTTAAGCAAATGCGGCTGTGCGGCCTGCAACCCCATGCTAATACGCGTAATCCCCGCTTCCTTGTATGTGTGCAGCTTCTCAGCGGTCATAGTGCCAGGGTTGCTTTCCATGGAAAGCTCTGCGGCGGCACCTATATTAAACTGCCGTCTGCAGTGGTTGAGTATGTTGTAAATATGTTCTGCATCGACGGCAGACGGGGTGCCGCCGCCCACAAATACAGTCTCAACAGTGCTATGTCCATAGATGGCATTTAGCTTTTCAGCATACAAAGAAAGCTCTTTTTCAAGAGCTTTAAAGTACCTGTCCTGCCATTGCAGCTTTCCTGCGTAAGAATTGAAATCACAGTAGCTGCACTTCGAGTTACAAAATGGTATATGAATATATAATCCAATACTTTTATTAGTTTTATCTATCATGTAAGTCACCGATTTCATTTTATTAACGTAAACCAACGAATGTGTCAAACAAATTATCAAACTTCAAATCATCGTATTTCATCTAATGCAATCCGTCAATTAAATGATACGTTTTCCTTCACTAGTCAAGCTTCAGAACGCTCATAAAGGCTTCCTGCGGAACTTCTACCGAGCCCACCTGGCGCATACGTTTCTTACCTTCCTTCTGCTTCTCTAGCAGCTTTCTCTTTCTGGTAATGTCACCACCGTAGCACTTTGCAAGAACGTCCTTTCTAAAGGCCTTAACAGTCTCTCTTGCTATTATTTTACCTCCAATACAAGCCTGTATTGGTATTTCAAACATCTGTCTTGGAATTGATTCCTTGAGCTTTTCGGCTATTCTTCTACCCCTAGTTGCCGCCTTTTCTCTATGAACGATAAAGGATAGTGCATCTACTATTTCACCATTTAGCATTAAGTCCAGCTTTACTAGATCTGATTCCTTGTAACCAATCAGCTCATAATCAAAAGAAGCGTAGCCCTTTGTCCTTGATTTGAGTGCATCAAAGAAGTCATATATTATCTCATTCAGAGGCATTTCATACGTGAGAATTGTACGCCCATCATCTATATAGGACATGTTCTTGTACAGACCTCTTCTCTCCTGACAAAGCTCCATTATATTACCTACATACTCTGTAGGAACCATAATTGTAGCCTTTACAATTGGCTCCTCCATTGAGTCTATTTCAGTAACTGGAGGAAGATTTGTAGGATTGTCAATATTCTTTGTCACTCCATCGGTTGTTGTAATCTTGTATATAACGCTCGGAGCAGTAGTAACAAGGTCAAAATTATACTCTCGCTCCAGTCTTTCCTGGATAATTTCCATATGCAATAAGCCCAAAAATCCACATCTGAAACCAAAGCCCAATGCTACAGAAGATTCAGGCTCAAAGGTAAGAGCAGCATCATTGAGCTGCAGCTTTTCTAGTGCATCTCTCAAATCACCATACTTAGATCCGTCCGCTGGATATATACCGCAGAAAACCATGGAGTTAACCTTTTTATAGCCTGGTAGAGGCTCACTGGCAGGGTTGTCGGCCAGTGTAATGGTATCCCCCACACGGGTGTCTCTAACATTCTTGATAGAGGCAGCAATATACCCTACATCGCCAGCCTTCAGCTCATCAGCAGGTGCAAGCCCTCCTGGACGCATGTAACCAAGCTCAGTAACCAAAAATTCCTTTTTGGTGTACATCATTTTTATAGTATCGCCTACCTTGACAGTACCTTCTTTGACTCTCATATAAACGATAACGCCCTTATAGCTATCATAAAATGAGTCAAAAATCAGTGCACGCAGAGGGGCATTTTCATCAGCATCTGGACAAGGTATCATATCAATAACCTTCTCAAGAACCTCTTCAATATTCAGACCATTTTTAGCTGAAACCATAGGAGCCTCATGAGCCTCTAGCCCAATCACATCTTCAATCTCCTTCTTAACCACATCGGGCTGTGCACTTGGCAGGTCAATCTTATTTATTACAGGCATTATATCGAGATTGTGTTCTAGAGCAAGGTAAACATTTGCAAGTGTCTGTGCCTCTATTCCCTGAGCAGCATCAACAACAAGGATAGCGCCTTCACAAGCTGCAAGGCTCCTTGATACCTCGTAATTGAAGTCTACATGTCCGGGAGTATCTATAAGATTATATATATATTCATGTCCGTTCTTTGCCTTATAAACCATTCTAACTGCCTGTGCCTTGATAGTAATACCTCTTTCTCTCTCAAGGTCCATGTTATCAAGTACCTGCTCCTGCATTTCACGCGATGTGAGAACTCCTGTCTGTTCTATAAGACGGTCTGCAAGTGTAGACTTTCCATGATCTATGTGAGCAATAATGCAAAAATTTCTGATATACTTTTGTCTTTCGCTTGGCATCAATGTTCCTCCGTTTTTAAAAATACATAATAAAGTATATATCAAGATTCAAATTTTTGCAAAATAATTGTTGACATTATACGCATGATATAATTGTTGTCATTATTCGCTTTCACTCAATTTGCTCAAATCTCGCTTTACATATTTTAGGTTGAAATCTATTTTACAGCCTAATATTTCAAGAGAATAGATATCATCCCCTGTGTCTATAACATTTACAATACTATGCCCCTGCTCACCAGATACTATTCGGTTAGTGTTAACATCTGTCAATAGTATCCCTGTTAGCAGAATAATAAAGAACACTAAAAATATAGCTATCATTTTAGTATAAAGCTGTCTCTCTTTCCTACACCTTGATGTTCTTGACATAAAATCTCTCCCAGGAAGTATTAATGTTAACTTCGCAGTTATTGCCTAAACCACATGTAAATATTTTTACCATTTTTTTAACTAAATAGACTTGTTATAAATGCGCGCAAATAAAGTAGTTTTTAAAAATCTAAATTTGATGATTAACATCAATATTTTAATAAATAACATCGTTAATTGCCTGGGCAAGATACTTTGTGCTTGCAACACACTCTGAGATTGTATTCCCGTCTCCTCCTATTTCAATAATTACTGAACCATTAGTAAGGTGTTGATTATATCTGTTTTTACTGATATAGATTGGCTTTGCAAGCCCAGGAGCTATTTCATTCAAACGTTTTTGAACCTTAAGTGCCAGTTTAAGGTTTTCCTTCCAACCAGGGTTTTCAAGTTTCTGGTCAGTACCGATAACAAACATTATTCTAGCAACATCCTTGCCATTAATGTTTCGAACAACTCTAAGCTTCTCGTCCCCCATAGCATCTCTATGAAGGTCTATTGTCAATTTAAGTTTAGAGTTGTTTTTTAGATTTTCAGATAGGGTTTTAAGCGATTTTGCATAAGAACTATTGTAATCAGCATCATGTACTGCTGTATTATGTACCACCCCAATATTGTACTTCTTTAGGTTCTTAGTAAGTTCCTCTCCAACCCTTACGACATTATACTTGTTATCATATGTTCTCGAATCAACAGTTTTATCATTTAGATCTTTTAGAAAGCTTTCTGTAGTATGAGTATGATATATAAATATCTGCGAGTTCTTTTTGTCAGGTTTTATTTTCAAAGGCTCTTTTAATAATTTATCAATATCAATGGTATAACTGGTCTGATTAATTATCTGGATTTCTCCACTGCTAACCATAGGATTATTCTTTATCTCATCATTTTCAACATCTCCCTCAAACACAATACAACTCGCATCCTCTATAAACTGCTGTTTAGCATTATTCGAAGATGTTTGTGGTGAGGAATTATTTTCTGATACAGCAGTGGATGGGTTGTGAACTTTCTCGGAGTTATCCTCTGTTGCTGCCTCCCCATCATATATTCTAAAAACTGGGCTGTTGGATTTTAATATTGAAAGTGGATTTGAAACATCTAAATTAAATATGATGGAAAACATTTTTTTTATTATTTCTGTATCTATTATTTTTGATGAATGAGAGAAAGCCTTGTCCAAATTTTCTATATTACTTTGAACACCAAAGAAAATGCCTCCAATTAATATTCCTGTAACCGCACAAATCATTATGGGAAGTGCAACCGTTTTTTTGTTTTGCTTATAAAGAGCTCTCATTACTATTCCCCCTTAGCTTTTGAATATCTATTTATGTATATAAACTATATTCTGCTTGGGACTGAAATATGATTATAGCCGGAAATGACATTATTTGTAGATCAATTTGTCTTTGGGGCAATTGGGAAATAATGTATTATATTCATTGTATTTTAAAAAATTTCTGTAATATTTTTTCATACAGAGACATATATTAATGAATATTCCAAATTAGGGGGGAAAGTAAATTGAAATTCTGTACTATTAAATGCAGTATTTGTAATGGAGTTCTACTAAATTTACCCGAATCAGAAATTGAACAATTAAATGGTCTTACCTTCAGATGTGAATGCTGTGGGCACAGACTTATTTTAGAAGGAACCAATGCTGTTAAGGCAGTAAATGAAGACCCAAGGCAAAATATATATAGTTATGATTTTATGTTATAGTAAGAACCTTATAAACTAAAAAAAATCAATTGAAGTGCACCCAAAATGTTAAACAAATAAACTTACAAACATTTTGAGGTGTACTTTTTTGTGGTAAAATCTACTTGTAAAAATCTAAATATAGCATTGTATGTAATCATAAGCATATAATCTGCCCAATATTCTGCTTTATTCTGCTCTATTCTGCTTTTACTATTTGTAATAATTATGTTGACAAAAAAAATTATCGATAATATAATAAAACTGGTTAGCATTAACTAACTATTTTTTTGGTACAAAGGTTAGTTATGGCTAACTTTTTTTATTTATACGTGGTTAGTTGTTGCTAACTGACGAATTTTTACTTTACCATACAAGTATTTATTTAAGACAAACTTATTATTTGGGGGTTGGAAATGGAATCGAATTGTAGCAATAAACAGTCAGCAAATTTAGTAAAAAAATGTTTTACCTATGTACTTATACTCAGTTTTGTAGTGACAATGTGTGCGCCTCTTACAGGTACCGTCATCCATAAAATGGCGTCCGCAATTTTTTTGTTACTTTGCATTGCACATACCATAGTATGCAGAAAAAAGCTTGATATAAAGAAGACAGCTTTGCTTTTGATAATTGTTGTAGCCTTTGTTAGCGGAATCTTTGCCTTGATATATGACCATATGCCTCTCATTTCAGCGTTGCATATAGTTGTTTCAATAGCAATAGTCTTCTTCTTGGCAATTCATATGTATGTATTTTTAAGAAAGGTGAAATAAGGAGTAATTTAGTATGATGATAAACAAGCGGCTGATAGCTACTGTCAGCGAGAGTAAAAAATATATAGCAAGCAATGTAATACTGCAGTGGATTTCACTTGTTGCTAACATTGCGATGATGATAAGTATTACCAACTTGCTTATGAAGCTGTTTGAAAGGAATTCTCAAACAAGAGATATTATTGCGACTATAATTATAGCTCTTATAGCTGTAGTCATTCGTTTCGTCTGTACAATTTTTGCATCAAAAATGAGTTATCTTTCTTCAGAAGCAGTAAAAAAAGTACTGCGTGAGACAATATACAAGAAGCTTCTCCGTTTGGGCACCTCCTATAATGAAAAAGTAAAGAGCTCAGAGGTTGTGCAAGTAGCAGTTGAAGGCGTGGATCAATTGGAAACATATTTTGGTGCATATCTTCCACAGTTCTTTTATGCCATGCTTGCTCCTCTGACTCTTTTTGTTGTTTTGAGCACTGTAAACCTTCCTTCAGCAATAGTTCTTCTTATTTGCGTACCACTTATTCCGGTTGCAATTGCAGGAGTTCAAACTTGGGCCAAAAAGCTACTTTCGAAGTACTGGGGACAGTACACCGAGTTAGGAGACACTTTCCTTGAAAACTTACAAGGCCTTATCACTCTTAAAATCTATCAATCAGATGATTTTAAGCAGAATGAAATGAACGAACAGTCTGAAAAATTCCGTAAGATAACAATGAAGGTCTTAACAATGCAGTTAAACTCCATTACAATTATGGATATAATCGCTTACGGCGGAGCGGCACTAGGCGTTATCCTTGCAACAACACAGTTTAGTACCGGAAATGTAACCCTTGCGGGATGTCTTCTGATTATCATGCTTTCTGCTGATTTCTTCATCCCAATGAGATTACTCGGCTCGTTTTTTCACATTGCAATGAACGGAATGGCTGCCAGCAATAAAATTTTTACTTTGCTGGACCTTCCCGAAGCAGAGCAAAAAAATGAAGAAATTACTGCTGATTGCACTATTAAATGCTCAAACTTACATTTTTCTTATACAAAGGACCGAGAGATACTTCACGGTATAGATATGACATTTCCTATGGGAAGCTTTACATCTATTGTTGGTGAAAGCGGTTGCGGGAAGTCTACTGTTTCCGCTATCCTAATGGCCCGCAATAAGGGTTATACTGGGACTGTTACTGTTGGTAACAAGGAGCTAAGTGAACTTTCAGAAACCTCACTTATGGAGAAATTCACATATATCAGCCACCAGAGTTACTTGTTCAAAGGTACTATTCGAGAAAACCTGCTTATGGGTAAGCCCACTGCTACTGACGAGGAGCTATGGGAAGTTTTACAGAGAGTTAATCTTGCGAATTTTGTGAGAAGTGAAAATGGACTGGACACAGTCCTCGCTGAAAAGGGATCAAACCTTTCAGGCGGTCAATGTCAGCGCTTAGCATTAGCAAGAGCATTGTTACACGACAGCCAGGTTTACATCTTTGACGAGGCAACCTCCAATATAGATGTTGAAAGTGAAAACGATATTATGTCCGAGATTCACAACCTTGCAGAGCACAAAACTGTTATTCTGATTTCTCACCGCCTTGCAAACGTTGTAGGGTCAGATAATATTTATGTTATGGAAAACGGTAATATTGCAGAGCAAGGGAACCACAACCAGCTGCTAAAAAGCAACGGTGTTTATAGTAAGCTGTGGAACGCACAGCAAGCACTCGAAAACTATGGAAAGGAGAGTAACTAATATGACAAAAAGAAGTGGATTTAAAGTTATGATGCAGCTCATTGGACTGGTTAAGCCCCTTACAGGATATATGGTTCTAGCTGTTACAATGGGCCTTATTGGTCATCTGTGTGCAACATTTATCACGGTTTTTGGTGGATATGCAGTAGCCAATGTTTTGGATATTAACACTACTCTGACCATTAATGTGCTATTTATATCTGTTTGCGTATTTGCAATACTTCGTGGTTTTCTTCGTTATGCGGAGCAGGCCTGCAACCATTTTATAGCTTTTAAGCTCTTGGCACTTCTTCGCGACAAAGTATTCAGGGCATTGCGCAAGCTTACACCAGCAAAGCTTGAAGGCAAGGATAAGGGAAACCTGATATCTGTTATTACATCCGATATTGAACTGCTTGAAGTTTTCTATGCACACACTATTTCACCAATTGTGATAGCATTTTTCTTCTCGTTAATACTTAGTCTGTTTATTGGAAGCTTTAACGTTATTCTTGGAGTTATTGCACTTGTAGCTTACATTACCGTTGGAGTTATTATTCCTGTGTTAACGTCAAAGCTCAGCGGAGATGACGGTATTAATTTCCGTACAAAGTCAGGGAATCTTTCTGCATATGTTCTAGATAGCCTTCGTGGACTATCTGAGACTCTACAATACGGTCAGGGTGCAAAAAGACTTGAAAGTATAAGCAAACAAACCGATGATTTATCAGAGGATGAAAAAAGATTGAAGCGTACTGCAGGCAGAAATCAAGCAGTTACCAATACGGTAATTCTACTTTTTGACCTA
>JAEZFR010000351.1 GCA_023417285.1 Bacillota bacterium | reverse complement strand
TATCTATCCCTGATGTGTATTTAATACCCAAAATTGCATTTTTCTTTGGTATATCAATAGATACTCTTTTTGGAACGTCGGATTTAGAGACAGCTGATTTACTAGTATCTAAATATTCTATTATACTTAACGATAAAAATTATAAAGAAGCCAAAGATTCTATTGATGCACTGCTTGAAATGAACTCTGAAAATCTTAAGGCAATAGCCCTACTTTGTCGTCTTGAGTATCAAAGGTCACATGAATTTTTGATTAAAAGTAAAGAAGCCTGTGAAAAACTTCAAAAACTTTCTTCAGGAACAGAAGAAAGTTGGAGCAAAAGAGCAACTATTCAATTGATTCGGATAAATGCAATGCTTGGTAATTTTGAGTTCATAGATGATTATAAGCAGAAATTTGAAGCATCTAAGACTATAGATAATTTTAACAATCTAATAGTTGCATTATCGCTTGGCAATAGCCAACAGTATGAAGAAGTTCTTCGTATGGCTAATACTTATATAGATTTATTCAGTCAAGAGGACCAGCAGAAAATATATCCAACTTTAATGGATATAGCGTATTCATTGGGCGATATTGAATTTGTACATAGATGCTTTACTGCTATAACAGAACCTGGAAATAGTACACCTCAAATATTTAATGCTTGGTGGTTACTATGGAAAACATATAATAAAATCGGAAACGTAAAGGAAACCGAAAGGTGTAAAAAAGAACTACTAAAACAATTACCAAGTCAGAATTACAATGAATATGTTTATGAAGAGATGAGAAAGCATCTTGAGGGGCAGGGAGATAAACCAGAAACAATTTTATAATTAGAATGCTGTATAAAAAATACGTGCACTATTATGTGCACATAAATCAGGAGTTGATGGAACTATCATTAGAATGTTTATTATTGAGATATTTATGGTTGCGAAAAATGAAATTATGTGATAATCTAGCTAAGAATTGAATAAATGAATTAGGTGTCAGAAGATTTAGCTTTAAATTGTTCTGATGAAAAGGGAAACAGGTGAAAATCCTGTACGAACTCGTCACCGTAATAAGGGAGCAAAACCGATATATCACTGGGAAACTGGGAAGATGGTGGATGCAATAATCTTTAAGCCGGGAGACCTGCCTGATTTGAGTACAAAGCAAATGCTTAAAACCACGAGTAACTGGTTGTTGTACATGTGAATCTGCTTGGATATTCTTTATAAGAGTATAGGGGATAGATTTATTTTGTATGTTATGTGAGCTATCTTTGCGATAGCTCTTTTTTTCTTTATAAAATGAAATTAGACGTATCGGCACCGTTTGGGTGCGGAGAATGTGCCAAGGCACATTCTGATTTAAGTGAGGAGCTTATGCAAAATTCTTATTGCTATTTTGAAAATTTAGAGTGTGAGTATTATCCATGTCATAAAGGGGAAGATCATATTAATTGCTTATTTTGCTTTTGCCCTCTTTATAACATGGAAAAATGTCCAGGGGAATACAAGTATATAGAAGTAAAGGATAAGAAAATCAAAGAATGTACGAACTGCACATTCCCCCACAAAGCAGAGAATTATGATGTCATTATCAAAATTTTATCTGCAAGAAAATAATTTTAGATATCATTTATTTTATGATATAGAGTAATGTCTGGGGAAACAGGTGGAATTCCTGTACGAGCCCGTCGCCGTGAAACGGAAGTAATCGTATTCGTTCTTACCTAAAGCCACATTTGGGGACAAGTCATTGGATCATTCTGAGAAGACGAACGAATATATCTGTTAAGTCGAAATATCCAAACATTACACCTCCTTTGTAAAAGCTGCGAGCGCCAGTAAAAAAGGAAATAAAATTTAAGGAGAAAAAACATGCAAACAAAACTAAAAAACAAAAAAATTATTTCATTGCTCCTTTGTATGATGCTTACTGTGGCTATGGCATTTATTATGGTAGGATGCAGTAACAACAAACAAGATGGAAGTAATCAGAATCAGCCTTTAATCGAAGCTGGAACAAATAGTGGGGCAGAAAATCAAACTACTATCTTAGGTGAAGGTAAAACCAAAATCTTATTTACAGTAGTAGATAAAGATGGAAATGAAACAAATTTTGAAATACACACAGACAAAGAAACAGTTGGTGATGCATTATTAGAATTTGATTTAATTGAAGGTGAAGCTGGTGACTATGGTCTTTATGTAAAAAAAGTAAATGGAATCACAGCAGATTTTGATACCGATGGAACTTACTGGGCATTTTATGTAAATGGCGAATATGCATCTAGTGGTGTAGATAAAACATCTGTAAAAGAAGGAGAAGCCTACTCTTTTAAGGTTGAGAAATAATGAAATCAATAACAAGAGAAGTAGCAATATTTGGGATGCTAGGAGCTTTGATGTATGCCTCTAAGGTGATAATGGAGGTGGTCCCTAATGTACACTTATTAGGCGTGCTTACCATTGCGCTTACAATAGTATATAGAAAAAAAGCATTATATCCCATTTATACTTATGTCTTTTTGAATGGATTATTT
>JAEZFR010000332.1 GCA_023417285.1 Bacillota bacterium | reverse complement strand
GTTGCAAACATTGCACATGAGAATGGTGTACCTCTGATTATAGATAATACCTTTGGCACTCCATACCTGATAAGACCAATAGAATTTGGAGCTGACATTGTGGTACATTCGGCAACCAAGTATATCGGAGGGCATGGTACTTCAATAGGTGGAGTAATTGTTGACTCGGGCAAATTTGATTGGGCAAAAAGCGGTAAATTTCCCGGTTTGACTCAACCAGACCCTTCATATCACGGAGTGAAGTATGTTGAGGCTGTTGGAGCATTGGCATATATCATCAAAGCGAGGGTAACTCTGCTCAGAGATACCGGAGCTGCCATAAGCCCGTTTAACTCCTTCCTACTGTTGCAGGGGCTAGAAACACTTTCTCTTCGAGTAGAGAGACATGTTTCAAATGCAATAAGGATTGCGCAGTATCTGAAAAATCATCCGCTGGTTGAAAGTGTTAATTATCCTGGACTTGAAGACAACAAGTATTATGAGCTGGCAAAAAAATACCTTCCAAAGGGTGCAGGTGCTATATTCACCTTTGAGATAAAGGGTGGAGCACAGGCTGCAAAAAGCTTTATTGATAAGCTAGAAGTATTCTCTTTACTGGCGAACGTTGCAGACGCTAAATCGCTGGTTATTCATCCAGCATCAACAACCCATTCTCAATTAAATGAGCAAGAGCAAAAAGCAGCAGGTGTAACACCTTCTCAAATAAGGCTATCAGTTGGGATTGAAGATGTTGATGATTTGATTTATGATATTGAGAATGCATTTGAACAAATTAAGTAGTATAAAGTTAGATATAGGGCTGATGCAGAATGAATGCATCAGCCTTATTTTATCGGTCAAGTTTATGAATATTTTATACGAGTAGAGTTCTATATTTATTTGTGTGAGTAGAGCTGCTGTGTCAATTTTATATAGTGTCCAGTACTTATTTTATATCGTATTTATGATATAATTTGATTTATTCTTGAAAATGGATATTAGTAAGACTACAATTAGCTTAGCAAGATTTATAAAACAATTTAGAAAAGACATTTTAAGCGGGCAGGGGATACTTATGGATATTAGTTTTGAAGAGATGACCCAGGAGCATGTGGCACCAGCTTTAGAAATATATAATTACTATATTAGGAATAGTTCAGCCACATTTCACAAATCTGAACTGGATGAGAATGAGATGCGTAAGATCCTTTTTCATATCAATCCCAAATACCGAACCTATGCCATAATTTTGGATGAATACGTTTGTGGATATGTACTGCTTACACAACACAAGGTAAGACAAGCATTTGATTTTACAGCCGAGGTAACACTGTATTTGAAGCATGACTGTACTGGAAGGGGCATTGGTACCAGGTCTCTTGAGTTTATAGAGCAGTATGCGAGAACAACAGATATACACGTATTAGTATCCACAATCTCCGGTGAAAATGATAGCAGTTGTAGATTATTTCAAAAACAAGGTTATGAGAAATGTGCCCACTATAGAGAGGTTGGGTATAAGTTCGATAGATGGGTTGACCTTGTAGTATATCAGAAGATAATATCATAGCCTGTGGGTAAACCTCATTATATTATCATAGATTGCGGTCTGTAGGAAGATAATACATAAATATATAAAGCACTAGCATTGAATTCGGAGGATTTAAATTGAACATATTATCAGCAGAAAATATCTCTAAAAGCTACAGTGAGAAAAAACTTATAGAAAACGTTTCTATTGGTATAGATGAGAACGATAAAATTGGTTTGATTGGCGTTAACGGAACTGGAAAGAGTACGCTGCTTAAGGTTATTGCAGGAGTTGAAACGCCTGATAGTGGTAGGATTATTATGGGTAACAGTGTGACGGTTGGATACTTGCCTCAGAACCCAGTATTTAGAGAGGGAGAGACTGTTATTCAGCAGGTATTTACCGGGCATTGGCCTGTTATGAAGGTGCTTCGTCAGTATGAGCAGTTGATTTCAAAGCAGGCAAGTGGCGTGGACGCTACAACAGAGAAGCAGCTAATTTCAATAATGCAGCAAATGGACGAGTTGGGTGCATGGAATCTGGAAAGTCAGGCAAAGACTGTACTTTCCAAGCTGGGCATTGATGACTTTGATGCAGAGATTTCAACTCTTTCGGGGGGACAGCGAAAGAGGGTTGCCATGGCAGGAGCGTTGATAAGCCCGAGTGAATTGCTGATATTGGATGAACCAACAAACCATATAGATAATTCTACTGTAGACTGGCTAGAAAAGTACCTGAATGCAAAGAAGGGAGCTCTTCTCATGGTTACTCATGATAGATATTTCCTTGAGCGGGTAACCAATAGAATAATAGAATTGGACAATGGAAGACTTTTCAGCTATCAGGCAAACTACAGTAAGTTCCTTGAAATGAAGGCCGAACGTGAAGAGATGGAACAAGCATCTGAGAAAAAGAGGCAAAATCTACTTAGAAATGAGCTTGCCTGGATTAGGCGAGGAGCTCAGGCTCGTTCTACCAAGCAAAAAGCACGAATAGACCGTTTTAATACACTAAAAGACATAGAGGCACCCAAGGAAGATTCATCAATTGAAATAAAAGTGGGAGCAGCTCGTTTAGGAAGAAAAATAATAGAACTCAATAATGTTTCCAAAGCTTTTGGAGAACTACAAGTTATTAAGGACTTCAGCTATATACTTCTGAGAGATGATAGGATAGGTATTATCGGACAAAATGGTGCGGGCAAGTCAACCCTTTTAAACATAGTTGCGGGCTTGCAAATGCCCGATTCGGGCTCGGTTGAGATAGGCCAAACTGTCAAAATTGGATTTTTTACACAGGAATGCAGTGATATGAATGACAACCTTAGAGTAATTGATTATATCAGGGAGCAAGCAGAGTATCTAGAAACAGAGGAGGGGCAAGTAAGTGCATCTCAAATGCTGGAGAGGTTTTTATTTCCTCCGTCAGTACAATGGACTCCTATTTCAAAGCTTTCGGGCGGTGAAAAGAGAAGGTTATATCTCTTGAGAATACTCATGGGTGCTCCTAATGTTTTGCTGTTGGATGAGCCCACAAACGATTTAGATATCCAGACATTATCCATACTTGAAGATTATTTAGAGTACTTCCCAGGTGCAGTGATAGCAGTATCTCATGACAGGTATTTTCTAGACAGAGTAGCTGAGAGAATCTTTTCCTTTGAGGGGAACGGTTTTGTAAGGCAACTGTCAGGAAACTACACAGACTATGTTCAGTATATGGAGGGTTTGGGGGAGGCAAGTGATAACAATCAAAATCTAAAAGTTGATGGTGCAAAGACTAAAGGTATCGCTGAGTCGGAGGATAAGAGTGGTCAGGAGCGCCGCAAAGAAAGGCCTCTAAAGTTTTCGTACAAAGAGCAGAAGGAATTTGACGAAATTGATAGTGTTATAGAAGAGCTTGAGGAGCAGCTTTCACATGTAAAGAAGGAAATCGATAATGCTGCTAGTGACTTTGTAAAACTGAATGAGCTTTTAGAGAGGCAGGCAGAAATCGAGAAAAACCTGGAAAGTGCTATTGAACGTTGGACTTATCTAAACGAGTTAGCTGAAAAAATTGCAAATCAGAGCAAGTGATATAAATACTCTATAAAATTAAAAACCATGCAGGGGAGCTCTCCAAAGCATGGTTTTGTTTTATATGGCATATTAAGCTCGTTTGCTCAATGTCTTAAAGCATATTTCAATATCTAGGTGTACCTATTGGTTTTTTTTATGCTTGACACAGAAGAATTTCATTTGCCTGACGAATAAGAATTCTTATTGCCCGGGCGTCTTTTTTGCTGAGATGAGTCGTTGCTTTTTGTCCCTCCACCATTACGATCATACCCCTTTGAATATTGCCCTCCGGACGAACGAGACCCAGAAGAACGAGATTCCCCAGAAGAACGAGATGCGTTTGAACGAGACCCAGTAGAACGAGAACCGCTTGAACGGGTTTCTTCAGAAGAACGAGAGCCTGATGAGCGATGTGAACCTGAGGAACGGGATGCTCCTGAAGAACGGGATTCTCCGTTGTTTCTCTTTCCACTTTTCCTAGGTGTGGACTGCTCTATATTAATCTTCTTGCCTCTGATTTTAGAGTTCTTGAGCATATTTATTACTTCAGTAGCATATTCAGTTGGTACTTCTACAAAAGAATATCTATCCAAAATATCTATAGATCCAACGAGATTTCCAGACATTCCCGTTGATGAAACAATGCTCTCAACAATATGCTTTGGTTGAATGTTTGACTCGCTGCCGATGTTAATAAATAGTCTTGTCATATCTGCTTTAGAAGCAGAAGTATTATTCACTTCTTCAATTTCTTCTGTACAACGCTCACAACCGGTTTCTATCGCATACATTTTAAAAAGTGCAGCAGCAACATCAAGAGTAGTTAAGAATTGCTGATCTTCACTTTGAATTTCATCATTATACTCTTCAATGAATTTGTTTATATAGCTGGTATATTTGTTTATGTTTTCATGTTGAAGGTTTTCTTTCAACGTTTTAAATGCATTTGACATACGCTTTTCTTCTAAATCTGCTAGTGAGGGAACCTTCATGAGGGTAACATTTGTTTTTGTATATCTCTGAATGTCCCTCAACTTATAAATTTCTCTACCCCATACAAAGGTAAATGCCTTTCCTGAGCGGCCAGCTCTTCCTGTTCTGCCTATTCTATGAACATAGTACTCTTCATCACTAGGAATATCATAGTTGAAAACTGCCTCCACATCGTCAACATCAATACCTCTTGCTGCAACATCTGTTGCCACAAGGATATCAAAGTTTCCTTTTCTAAATTGTCCCATTACCTTGTCTCTTTGCTCTTGTCGCATATCGCCGTGTAATGCTTCTGCAGAGAATCCTCTTGACTGAAGGTTGGAGGTTAATTCGTCCACTCTTTTTTTAGTATTACAGAAGATTAATGAGAGCTTTATGTCATGAGTGTCAATAAGTCTGGAAAGCACCTCAAGTCTTGAGGATTCTCTAACCTCAAGGTAATACTGCTCGATACTAGGCACGGTGAGTTCCTTGTGAGCTACCCTTATATGAACAGGGTTCTTCTGATATTTATGAGTAATATCCAGTATTTCTTTTGGCATAGTTGCAGAAAAGAGAATAGTCTGTCTTGAATCAGGAATCTTTTCAAGTATTGTATCTATATCTTCACGAAAGCCCATGTTGAGCATTTCATCAGCTTCATCTAATACAATCATCTTGAGCTCGTCAAACTTTAGGGTTTTACGTCTCATATGATCCATCACTCTTCCGGGAGTACCTATTATAATCTGAGGGCGCTTTTTGAGAGCAATTATCTGTCTATGTATTGGCTGCCCTCCATAAACAGGTAGAATCCTAATACTCTGCTTATACTTTAGAACATTTCGTAACTCTTCGGAAGATTGTATTGCAAGCTCTCTGGTAGGGGATAAAATCAAAATCTGTATTGAATCAGATGATTCATCAATTATTTCTACAGCAGGGATACCAAATGCACATGTTTTACCTGTACCGGTCTGTGCTTGTCCGATTAGGTCCTTACCTTCCAAAATGTGGGGAATAGATTGTGATTGGATTGGAGTAGCCTCCTCAAATCCCATTTCAGCAATCGCTTTTTGCACTTCTTGAGACAGTGCCAAATCTTTAAAACTTAAATTTTCCATGTGTTTTCCTTTACCTAATAAATTTACATACTATTCTATGATAAATATTATTTGCAGTTTTTGCAATGATTATTTAACTTGTATTACATAAAGTTTGAATATATTTTATCAGTTAGTTATAATCTAAGAAGGATCTATATGATTTACTTAATTTTTTTTAATAAAGCTCATAATAATATTAAATTTGTTATACTCTGGGGGAAAACTATGAAGAAATTTGCATTTGTATCTGATTTTGATGGCACTTTGACTGATAAAGACTTCTATCATATAGTAATTGACAAGTATCTAAGTGATTGGGGCAGGCCCTTTTATGAAGAATGGAGAAAAACCAAGAAAATAAATGTTGAATTCCTTAATAAGATATTTGGTTCAATGGATAGGGACGAACAAGAGATACTTGAAGATATTATGGAAATACCATTGGACCCTTATGCCACACAATTTATACGCAATATTGAGCAAAATGGCGGAGATTTTTATATCTTGAGTGCGGGTACATCTTATTATATAAATAAATTATTGGAACATTTAGGAATAAATAATGTTACTGTTATTTCAATGCAGGGTATCTATAAGGATAGAGGAATTGAAATAATTCCAGATAAGGAAAGTGAATACTATTCAGATATTTTTGGACTGGATAAAGCAAAGGTAATTAGAAAGCTTAAGCAACAGTATAATAAAGTGTTCTTTGCAGGGGATAGCGAGCCAGATATGTTAGCTGCAAAGGAAGCGCATTGTGCATTTGCAAAGAGTCAGCTACAGGACTTGCTAAAGGCGGAAAATGTCGATTTTGTTCCCTTTTCAAAATACATTGAGGTAGAAAAGTACTTGATAGAAAACAGATTGATCTAAAGGAGTGTTTGTTATGGGGACATCGGTTCATCGCATTGCTATACCTAATATACTTGAAGTGGATAGGGACACGCTATCTAAGACAGGGCTACACATTGAAAGAGCGGGTATATGCAAGGTTGTTATCTTTTTCGGAGAGGGAATTAGAGAACTTTTTGGTGACAAGGTAATAGAGTCAATCAAGGAGAGAAAGTCTTTAACATTGTTGGATACTTATGATTATGATGACATAAGATTGGAGAATCTTACAACACGCGCATTTTCAATCCCTTCAAATACCAATGCAATAGTTGGTATTGGTGGGGGGAAGGTACTTGATGCTGCAAAATATGTTGCATTTCTCAATAACCTGCCCTTTATAAGTATACCTACTTCCACATCCCATGACGGGTTTGCAAGTTCTGGCTGTTCATTAATTATAAATGGGCGAAGAACCTCTGTCCATGCCTTTATGCCTTTTGGAATTATAGTAGATTTATCAGTGGTAAAGAATTCTCCTGTTAAATTTATCTATTCTGGTCTTGGAGACATAATATCAAAAATCTCGGCTGTATATGATTGGCAGTTTGAAGAAGGTCACAAGAAGGCAAGAGTTAATGACTTTGCTGCTATGATGGCAAAAAAGTCTGTAAATAGTATTGTTAGAATGCCTTACACTACTATTACAGAATACTTCTTCCTCAAGGAAATTGTGGATTCCCTCACTATGAGTGGGGTTGCTATGGAGATAGCAGGCAGTTCTGCTCCAGCAAGCGGAAGTGAACACCTTATTTCTCATGCACTAGATAAGATACTTGAACGTCCACAGCTTCATGGTACACAGGTGGGCATAGCTACCTATTTAATGAGTCTTGTTCAAAATCATAGATATGAAAGAGTGGAAAAATTTTTGACGGATACAGGTTTCTTTGACCATGTTGAGACATTAGGTATGAAAGCTGATGACTTTGAAAAAGCAATAGATATTGCTCCGAGCATTAAGCCAAACAGGTATACCTATATCCATGTCGAAAGCAATAGAAAAAAAGCAAAACAATACTTAAGGGAAAATGAAATATTGCGCAAAATCCTAAAATAATATTCCAGTAAATGCAAATCCGACTTTAAATATGTAAAAAATGATGATAAAATAATATAGATATATTGATATTTTTAGTTATTTTGTCGATATACCTATGGTATACTAATAAAGTTTGGAGATGTTCAATGGTATTACTTGCAACACAACAATTCAATATTATTATTTGCGCTTTTCTACTTCTATTTTCTATCTATGTTATTAATATAGTTGATAGAAACTCAAAGATTAGTAAGCTTTATATTGTAATGTTGTTTATTGGGATACTAATGACGGCTCTTGAAGCTGTAAAAAGCTCTATAACAGGAATTTGGATTTCTTCTATAGGATTAATAATGCTTCCTGTACTAACATACCTATATTTAAAGTTTATTCAAAATTATTTTCCGCATAGCAAAAGCTTTCAAACTCTATGCTGCAAGGTGATTATAGGTTTGCTAGGAATAAATCTTGTACAGGTTATTGCGCTTGGATATTATCCTCAATCTCTTAATATTTCAATGGTGCTTTCAGTTATTATTAGCTTAATTCCAATCTTTTATGGAGTACTGTTTCTAAAACGCCACAAAAAAATGCTTTGCCTAGGTGAATACTATTACATGATATGTGTTTTGGTGGTACAAGGGGGAATCATTGCAGCTCAGGCTATGTTATTGATTACACAGTTCTTGTGGAGTATTAGCTCCATTGTTATTATCTTTATGTTTATAGTTTTGCAGCAAAGAGAGCTTTTCAGGGATACACTTACGGGTGCAAGAAACAGGAGAGCATTACACAAGTCAATTAAGTCATACATAAAGAGAAAAAAACACTTTTCACTTATAATGATAGACTTGGATTTATTTAAATCTATAAACGATACATATGGTCATGCTGAGGGAAACTATGTTTTACGCGTATTTGTAGTTTTACTGCAAAAGGTTTTTAATAATACTGGTGTGGTAGTAAGAATTGGTGGAGATGAATTTAGTGTGCTAGTTGATGAAATGTCATCTGATAGACTAGAAAGTCTGATTGGTAAAATGGTCGATGTTGTAGATAAGTTTAACAGAAAAAGAATTAAGCCATATACTATCAAATTTAGTTACGCATACGGTACATATTCTGATAACACCTTAAGTATTGAGGATTTTATTAATGAAATAGACTTAAAAATGTATAAGAATAAAAAAGATAGAAAAACAGGTAAGGTTAAGAGGATTGATTTATAATTTTTATTTTAAGGGGGTAGCATCATGATTCAATGGAAAGATGAGTATTTAATTGGAGTACCAGAAATTGACCTACAACACAAAAGATTATTTGAAATTGCAGATAGTATTTATGATTTGGTAAAGAATCAGTTTGTAACTGATAAATACGACAGTATACTAGATCTTATAGCAGAACTCAAAAACTATACTGTTTTTCATTTTGAGCAGGAAGAGAAGTATATGCAGTCCATAGGTTATAAAAAGTTTTTTACACATAAGGTTGAGCATGATGATTTTGTGGAAAAGATTAACAGCTACGATCTTAGCGCACTTGATGAAGACCAGGATAAGCACCTTATAGATATACTGGATTTTGTAGTTGATTGGATAGTACAGCACATCTTAGAAAAGGACAAGTCTATTCAAGCGGGTGCATAGTTATCTAGTAAATAAGCATGTTTGTCATAAACAGGCGAGTAGAAATATGTCAACTACACAATTAAATCTAGGGGATTGTGTTTGTACACAATTAATCTTCTGGGAATATG
>JAEZFR010000564.1 GCA_023417285.1 Bacillota bacterium | reverse complement strand
AGACATAACAGAGCGAAAGGTGTCGGAACAAAGAATCCAGTTGCTGGTTGAACAGCTGGAGAGGGAGAGGAATATCGCCCATCAGAACTCAATTACGGACAGCCTTACCGGGCTGGCAAACCGCAGATATTTTGATGATATGCTCGCAACCGAGCTTTACCGATTGAAACGTAACGGATCTAATTTATCCCTTATCATGCTGGACGTGGATTATTTTAAAAAATTCAACGACTCTAAAGGTCATTTAGCTGGAGATGATTGCCTGAAGCAGATCGGAAACGTACTGAAATCACTTGTTGGACGTACAACAGATATAGCTGCACGTTACGGCGGAGAGGAATTTGTTGTAATACTACCTGATACGGAAGCGAAAGGCGCCGTTCAGTTGGCGGAACAAATGCGTAAGGCGGTGGTTGACCTTGCGATCCCGCATCCCCAATCCGATGTTTCGGAATATGTTACGGTCAGTATTGGTGTTGTATCAGTATCTGCTGATTGTGTGACATCACCAGATCAAGTGATATCACACGTTGATGAAGCGCTTTATCAGGCTAAAAAAGGCGGACGAAATCATATTCAAGAGAAAACAAAAATAGGGGGCTGAGATGATAAATTGTCTTTGCTCTTTTTCATAAGAAAAATTCCCCTACCTCCTCCAGCATGCCCATAATCCTGTTGACTGGTATACATGGGGTCCCGAAGCATTTGCGCGTGCGGTTGGTGAATATAAGCCAATATTCCTCAGTATCGGATACTCAACCTGTCATTTGCTGCAATCTGCATACTATAACCAATGATTAGGCTTTCATAACTTTATAATTTCATTTAATGCTAAATCAAGCTGTTCTCTTTGCCACTTATCACAGTTATCTCCAGGGTATTGTCTAAAGGGACATTCAATAACCATTAGAAGAAACAAATAAATTTTATACAGCGTAGCTCTTATTTTTTCTTCAGGATCGAGAGCTATTTTACCCAAATAGTTCATCATAAATTCTTCGCTATCTAGTAAAAAACCACATACTGGTTCAAGCAAAGGGTCCCCATAAATTGCTCGTTCAAAATCCACAAAACCCGTTATTTTAAACTTGGACGGGTCTACAAATATATTTCCCTCCCATAAATCTTTGTGTATAAGAGAAGGAGTTTTTACAATATTAAGAATATCACGGTTCTTATTCACAACATCAAAAATCTTTTGTTGACTACAAGGAAGCACAACATGCATACTACTAGCATCATCTAAAAGATCTGTTATCATGCAAATAAAAGCATCACCCCAAGAGTCAAACCTCTTATCTGCTTGAGAGATATGTCCGAAGTAATTGCTCTCTATACTCTTAATTTCCTTAGCATACATTCCAGCTTCATCATTAATACTTTTATACTGTGCTTCTGAAAGCTCAGCACGTAGCTTGTTTAATGGAATCCCTTCTATAAAATCCATAAAGAAAAATTCACAATCAGTTATATCATAGCTTCCGTCATAATACAGTATCTTTGGAACAGGAATGCTCTTAAGCGAAAAGAGTTTATTTAAGACATGTACTTCAGTATGCATAATATTCTTTTCATATCTCATAACCTTTATTTCTCTTGATGGCGATACCTTAAGAACCGTCTTAACTCCATTAGTAAGACTTAGCATATATGCAGAATTAAAAAAACCGTCAGTTAGCTCAATTGTTTGCTCGGGAATAATAGAATTTCCAAATGCTCGCTTTACCATCTCCGCTAACTGTATACTTGACAACCTTGTTTTAGTAACACTATCCATATTTGATCCCCATTCATGCAAAATTAACGAATCTGAACTAGTCAATCTACCCTGAGCACTTCAACTTTTATATTCCAAATAATACATAATATAAATATTTATGTCAAGAATAGAAGCTCACCGAAGTATATTTAATACAAATCACGAACGCTATTTGAAATCATTTGTCGCAATCGAGTTACTGCAACAAAGAAAAAGCAACTGCCTTTATCTGCAGTTGCTAAATGCTATAAAAATTTACATCACTTTTTCCAATACATAACTTTCCTCATATTTATCTTTCGGATTTTCAATTCTGATTACTTTAAATCCGCATTTGTTGACATAGAAATTGTGGTTTCTTTTAGAAAATCCGGGGGTATCAGTACGCCACTTTTTTGTTTGAGGAAATTTATTCTCAATAAATTTCCAAATCAATGTTCCGATACCTTTATCTTGACATAAAGGGTCTACAAACATATTTCCCAAAGCGTTTTCATTATTTGAGCGTATAAAAACATTTATACCACCAATTAACCTGCCATCTTTTGAGACTTTATAAGCTTCTGCTCCACTATGAAAATACCATTTACGAATAAAATCCCCGTTATCATATCCGGGAGGACCTCCGCATTCCTCTCCCAAATGACGTTTGGTATCCTCATCAAAAGCCCTTTTCATTACCTCTGTAAGTGCAGCAACATCATCTTGAACAATTTTTTCAAAACAAAGCCCATTATATACTTCCATGTAAATCAACCTTTCTGTTTTTTTAGTAGATTTTTGTATACGTTCATAATAGTTTCGATTTGGAGTACTCCTGGAATATCTTAAGATAAAAATATATTATCATGTATTGATTATCACAGTTCGACTTTTTCTCCCAATACAATAATTTAATTTCTTATATATCGTGGAAATATAAAAGTTGAATCTTCTACTCTTTGGCCACATAATCCTTTTGTGGACCCCCAAAATTGTATCTTTCACTGCTAAACATTATTAAGTATTACTTTACAAAAATCTAGGTTTATGAAAATATAGTATTTATACCTTGCATTATGGTGCATGAAATGCAAGGTAATTCAAATTTCATACTGTTATACTAAAAATAGAAAGGGGGTTGTGTATGGACTGGCTCGAACGAATGAATGGTGCTGTTAGCTATATTGAAGAAAACCTTACATATGATATTGACTATAATACCGCTGCTCAGATAGCATGTTGTTCAGTGTACCATTTTCAGAGAATGTTTTCATTTATTACTGAAATACCTTTATCTGAATATATTAGACGAAGGAGGCTTACACTTGCGGCATTTGAGCTTCAAAACAGCAATAACAAAGTAGTTGACATTGCTCTTCAGTATGGATATGAGTCACCAGAAGCATTTGCTCGTGCATTTCAAAATATGCATGGTGTTACACCAACGTTAGCGCGCAATATTGGTGTACAATTGAAGGCTTATCCACGCATATCCTTTCATATTTTAGTAAAAGGAGACGGTGAGATGAATTATAGAATAGAACACGCTAAAGCAACAAAAGTTTTTGGAAAGTCTATCAAAGTAGGCTATCATGAAACAAAGCAGTATGAAGATATCAAAAGTTTCGTAGAAGAAAGCATTAAAAATGGTTTAGTTCAAAACATTCTGGATGTTGTAGGTGCAGGCCATTTCGAAGCTATTTCTGATGCACCAATAGATAATAGCAGGAAGCATGCTGGGCTATTCGTATTTCAAGTGATTGATGAATATAGTCTCAAATTCATGATAGCTGCAGATTACCCAGCCAACGGGGTAGACAATCATTTTGAAATTCTTGAAATACCTGATGCAACATGGGCGGTATTTAGTATGACTGGTAAAAGTAATTCTGCAGATGAACTTGACACGATAACACACATTTGGAAAAGACTTGGCGAATGGTTTCAAATTTCAGGGTATGAGCATATGCCCAATGTGCCAGAAATAGAAAAACGCTTCCGTACAAAAGAAGGTTATCTTGCAGAAGTTTGGATACCCGTAATTAAAAAGTAAAATTTTCAAAAATGAATTTTTATTTATCAAATAAACAACATTTTCAAACACTAAACAGAAACCACTTATAAAAGTGGTTTTCTGTTTAGTAAACCTGAGACCAATTCCCTACAACCGCTGAATAATAATTTCACGTCCGTAAAATACTATTGAAGACTTGGTAAATAGACATTTTAAAGTTAAAATAATCTTTAGAAGGGACGTGATAAAATTGACCAAACCCATGAAAAACAGATTGGCTAATGAGAAGAGTCCATACCTGTTGCAGCATGCAGGAAACCCAGTAGACTGGTATCCATGGGGACCAAAAGCATTTGCAAGAGCAGTCTTAGAGGATAAACCGATATTTCTTTCTATCGGCTATTCCACTTGCCACTGGTGCCACGTAATGGAACGAGAATCATTTGAGGATGAAGAGGTAGCACAGTACCTCAATAAGCACTTTATCAGCATCAAGGTTGATAGAGAAGAGCGTCCCGATATTGATAGTATATATATGTCAGTATGCCAGACACTTACAGGGCATGGAGGATGGCCCCTAACAGTATTCCTCACTCCTGAAAAGCACCCCTTTTTTGCTGGAACCTATTTTCCAAAGAATGATTCCAGGGGGATGGCTGGAGTAATGAGCCTGCTAAAGGCAGTACATGAAGCATGGGAAAATAAGCGAGAGACTCTTTTGTTTTCAGCACAAGAAATTTTAGCTCATCAAAAGGCCCAGCGAACGGAACGTCATGGTGAGATTTATGAAGAGACTATCGCTACAGCCTATAGTCATCTTAAAGGTTCCTTTGATAGCTACTACGGTGGCTTTGGGATAGCTCCCAAATTCCCAACCCCTCACAACCTTCTTTTCTTATTGCGTTACTGGTATGATTACAAGGAGCCTTATGCATTGGAGATGGTTGAAAAGACTCTTGATAGTATGAGAAATGGCGGGATTTATGATCATATTGGCTTTGGCTTCAGCAGGTATTCTACTGATAAAAAATGGCTAGTACCCCATTTTGAAAAAATGCTATATGATAATGCACTACTTGCTATTGCTTATGGTGAGACATATAGTGC
>JAEZFR010000509.1 GCA_023417285.1 Bacillota bacterium | reverse complement strand
AAATAATTTAAAGAAAATGATTTATATAAAATAAGAGCGACTAAAACTTAAAAATTAACGCTGCGTTTTATATAAAGTTCGGTGATATTATGATTTATCATCAATTTAGTGAAAACGTAGCGTTTTTGATTTTTTTAATGATATTTTGGTTGTTTGGCGTTTTTTCCTCCTTTCAATTATACAAAATTTTTATTTTGTATAATTAGCTTTGAAATTTTGGCTTCTCCCCTTAATAAAAATACCGAGATAAATTTATAAGTCTTAAAATTTCAGGTTTAAATTATCTAAGAGTAAAACTAATAAAAATAAATAAAAGACAGGATTCTCTTTAGTAGATTTCATCCTGTCTTTCTAATAAAGATATTTAGATTAAGATATTTAGCATATTTCTATTTTATTATACTGTTATCAATTATAACCCATAGCTAATAAAAATTGATAAATGTATCCGAGTACAATCCCGCCTACAAGAATGAACCCAATATACAAAACTATAGCTCTTCTTTTCATAAAGGTTGTTATTCCTGCAATAACCCATGCACTGGTTGCTGGGCCAGTTATCATAAATGCCAACATGGCTCCTGCCCCTGCCCCGCCGTCCATCAAAGCTTTAATGAGTGGAATTGCTCCTTCACCACTAACATATAATGGGAGACCAATTAATGCAGCTAAAGGGACTGAAAAAATGCTATCGCCACTGAATAGTGAGATAATTAATGAAGTAGGAACAAAGGATTGAATCATATATCCTATTGCCACAAAAATTGTGAAGTAAAGAAGTATTTGCTTTAAGCCAACACTTATAAAGGCTTCTCCAATTTCCTTATATTTAATTTTCTTGTGATTTCTCTCTAGAAAATTTGTGAAAAGGTTTGATTTTACAGCTTCTGGGGCAATTGGGTCAGGAATAGAGTTCGAAGAACTACAACTACAGCTCTTTGAATTGTTCTGTGTTTTAATTATAGTTGTGGCATCAATTGTTGCACTACAGGCGCAGGTACTACTTACCGCGACTTGTTTTGGCAATGATAATGATTGACAGCAACCACTCGAAACCTGAGAAATAGTTTGTTCAAATGCAGGCTTTGTAGTGTTACAGGCGCATGCTTGAACTTTTGATTTGTCAGTAAATCTCAACTGTCCTTTTAGGAAATCTGTATTTCTTTCAATTAGATGAGTTAATCCACCTGAAGTAAACCCAATGATCAGAGAAGAAATAGCTAGTGCAATTGCAAATTTCAGATCGATTACACCCGCAATCATTATAAATCCATCAGGACTCATAAGTGGCGATGAGGTTATGAAGGCCATAACCGGACCCCACGGGATTGCAGTACTAAGTAATCCTATGACGACCGCCGTAGTACCGCATGCACATAAAGGCGTAAAGGCTCCAAATGCTACACTAGCAACAATAGAAACTTTAGGTCTCTCTAGGAATTTCTGTTTGAGTTTTTCAGCATTAACATATACTTTCATTAGTACCGCAGTTAGTATAGCTAAACTTAATGGGAGCCAATTGTGATAAAGACTTGTTAAAACTGTTGCAATGGTATCTGCCAATAATGCCGATAAAGAATTAATTATTTTTTCCATATGTTTCATCTCCTAATAAATGATTTGGTTTCAAATATTAGGACGGCATATGATTGAAAAGGACTCAAAAATAATTAAATTATATTATCTAATTTTAGTCATGGCAGCAGCAGCAACAGGCTGGTTGAAAATTAATGATGGTTCCGAATCGGTCAAGCTCAAAGTGACAGCATTTCATAAGGCTTTCTTTTAATAATTGCCGTCCTCGCTGTACTCGAGACTTTGCTCCCGATATAGAAATTCCTAATTTTTTTGCTAATTCCACTTGACTTAATCCTTCAAACTCAACTAAATAGAGTGCTTGGGAGTATTTTTCAGGAAGTTCCCCAATCATTCCTCTCAAGCCGGCAGCAACCTCCTGAGAGGGTCCTGATTCAAGCATTTCATCAATTGTATGTAGTGTTTCTTTATCTTCTAATGAAATAGAATCTATATCATCAAACTTAACTTTTTGCTTCCGATAATAATCAATGATTGTGTTACGAGTAATTTGATAAACCCAGCTTCGAATTGCAGCATTCTCTTTGAGAAGATGGATATTTGAATGTATTTTTATAAAAACATCCTGTAGGATATCCTCCACATATGATGTATTAGATACTTTTCGGGAAATAAATGCTTTAAGTCCCGAGCTAAATTCATTCCATATTTGCTCTGTGTCATAATTCATACTTTTACCCACCATATATCAGTAGTGACCCATCGTTCAACATAACATGTATCAATAGTTATCGATTAACCTGCCACTAGCTGTCTATATTTCATCTTTTAGATTTGCCATTTATTGTAACATGATATTGTCAAATAATAAAGTAGATTAGGCAAAATAATATAAAATATTTACCTAATCTACATATTTTCTCAGTATTCTTTAAGTAGCTCTCAACTTTTGGTATAATTCAGTATTATGACTCTTTCTATTTTATGACTAATTAACTTTTTCTCATTATTTTGACCAATTCATTTAAATCCCCAACCCAGCGCTATTGGCCCAATGATGAACTGCATATGCATTGGGGAAGCTCTCCCCTTTTCTGTACATTTCTCTATATGAGTAAGGATAAAACAGCTCAGGTGCAAACATTGTGATATAGGATATTTCATCTTTTTTTCTTGTAGCATACATTGGACCAGCTTGATGGTTTATTGGATAATCTTTATACTTGTTTAGAGACTCTTCTAGGCCATCAACCAATACTCCATACGCTTTATATCCTGGAACGGCCCCCATAATGCCCATACTGAAAATGCCAGGATCTTCACAGGCTGTAAATCCTTCAATTCCTGCTATTAAATCATCTATGTTCTTTAGACACTCAAAATCACAATCTAAATATACTCCACCGATATTATATATTATCTCTAGTCTTGCTATCTCGCATTTCTGTACAACATGAATGGCATTATCAAAAAGCTTCTGATTCTTCAACGGAAACAGATTATCCTCGGTCCATAACTTCATTTCCCAATCCGGATGCATTACTTCCCAAGACCTCCCATAGTCGATAAACTCTTGTGGCATTGGCTTTCCGCCCATCCATACTCGATGAAATATCTTTGGAATTATCAGCTTTGGTTTAGCTGTATAAATGTGCAATATTTCTTCTGTGCCAACACTTTCCCATCGAAATCTATTGACTCTATTATTTGTCGATAAATACTGCTCTATATCCCATCTATTATAGCGATTATTAAAAATATTATCATTGTTATTAAAGTTTGTTAATTCTTTGTCATACACCGGCCTTAAATAAAATACTATCACTACTTCCCTGCTTGCTACTCTGATGGCTTCCTCTACTGCACGCTTGAAGCTTTGTAGGTGCTCTAAGAGATGCCTCATAAATACTACTTCAAAGGAATTGTCCCCAAAAATCAGATTTTCTGCTGACATTAATTTTGCATCAATACCTTCTACTTTTGCTTGAGTAACTAATACTTCGCAAGTGTCAACAGCGGTATAGTCTATATCATATCCATCATTTTTATATCCATAGTATTCGGTGCAGCAACCGCAGCCAACATCCAATACAGAAGTGTAACCCATTCTTTCTATATAATTTCTTGTATGCTTCTTTGTTAATGCATTATAATCGCCAATCCAGCCCTTAAAAATATTAAGCATTTCAGCATCAACAAGATATTTATTCCACCAGTCCAAGTTTTCTGCTCTTTGTATATTCATAGCCGTTAACCCCAAAATAATAGATGTCCCTTACCACAATATGCTTTATTACAGATTATAGTGCTATTTACAGGACCGGATTTCTTTTTCAACCAATGCAGATTTTTGCAATTTTCGTAGATGTCCATTAAACTGAAACTGATAAAACAATTAAAGTAAGCCTGACTTTTCGGGTTCTATACCAAGATACTTCTCTAAACTCTTTTTTGTATTAATATTTTTTACATGATGGCAATAACCAGAAATGTAATAAGTTATGAGTTCCTTATCAAGATTGATATTATCTTTATTAGCGAGAAGGAATTCTATATTTTTTTCGTAGTTCGCTTTAGCAACATAACTAACGTTCTTCTGTATTTCAGATTCTACTTTACTCATTTTTGCTGTATGTTCATTTTTCTTTTTAAGTAACAAATCTTTGTCAGAATTTTTATACTGGTCTTTCTGCTTATCTATTGTTGAAACATCCGTTTTGCTTTTATAATATTCTTTAATTGCCCTGTCAATTTCCCCTTGGGTTTTAGACGTTTTTTTGAGTTTTTCTGTGATATAACTAATGACATCATCCTCATTTGATAAACCACCAAGAATAGTATCGTTCTTTAATTGTGACATAATCTCATCGGAAACAGAACTACTATTGCTTGCTGTAATCGGATAATTAATTGAAAGTGCCAAACAAATCACTAAAGCTAATGCAATTAATTTTTTTGTCGATATCTTTTTAGTCATAGTGACTCTCCTTTTGTTAATTTTGATTTTGCTATCTTACATAGTAATTAATTGCTTATACGGTATATAATATAATAAATGGTTTTATTTGTAAATATATTTAGAAAACACAATATAACCACAATAAAACTGAAGCATGAATTATTTTTATGAAGTATTGTGGCTTAACAAATTTGCTTGATTGGCACTGTGGGATTGACAGAAATGCTTCCATTGCCCATTATTGAAATCGAATACTGATTTCAAAAAGTATACTTTTTGTAGCTTTCATTATCTATAATAGAAAAGAAAAAACCAGCAATTTTTTATCATTGCTGGTTTTTCTTTGAAGTTTGTCTATATCAAATAGGTTAAGTTATAAACTAATTAAGCTTAAAGAAGATTTTTCTTTCATCAGTGTCAATGCTGTAATCAGATTTTGACATAACAAGGTAATTAGTTTCTCCCTTTACTAATGGAAGAAGTACCTGACCACTGTAATCTATTTTTGAAACAGTAGCGCCATTAGCCATTTTGTTTTTTCCGTATGAGTATCTGTCGTCTAAATTTCTTGAAATACTGCCATCAAAACCATAATCAGTACCGCCTATTACATACTTCTCGCTTGTTGTATAGCTTCCCCATATATTTGGAGTAGTAAGAGAGTAATATAATCCATCTGGAGCATCTGTTGCCTTGACATTTTGGCCAACTATATTAAGATTAACCAAAACATATGAAACTTTGTCATCTGAAGTTATTCTAAATCCCATTTTTTCAATCTCTTCTTTTGTTATTGGCTTAACTGATTTAACAGACATTGTAACAGTTGATGTAAAACCAAATCCTTTTGAAGTACTCTTGTCAGACCAAGTAAAAGATTTTCCGAACTCTACAGGATCTTCAAAGGTTCCCTTATTACTTGCCTTTTGGACTGAACCTGTATTTTGTTTTTCTGTAACTGTAGTATCAACTTTTGTAATATTTACTGTCTGAGTTTTTGTGTCATATGTACCCTTCATACCTACCATTGAAGCTACTGAATCAACTGGTAAATATACTACTCCATTAATAACAACAGGATAAACAACCTTTCCGCTAGCGTTTTTCAATGTCTGTACTTTTCCATTATATTTTACTGTAATGTTTGAGTTCTCCTTGCCCTTTACATCCTTAATAACCCCTGCTCCCAATACGTTTACTGATAACATTGAGCATGCAATGACAAGACAAATTAGCAACTTAATTTTCTTAAGCATAATTTCCTCCTTAAGTTAAATTTTATAAAGTTTACAAAATACTTCATTATTTTATCACTAAAGGGGAAAAATGGCAAGTATGTTAAAATATAAATTTATTCTTTAAAATACCTATGTTTTCAATTTCGCATTCAACTATATCATTTTCTTTAAGATATTTAGGAGGCTCAAAGCCCATTCCTACTCCCTCTGGTGTTCCTGTTGAAATTATATCACCAGGGTATAAGGTCATAGTCTTGCTTAGATCTTCAATAATATATGCAATATCAAATATCATATTCTTTGTATTAGAGTTTTGCCTTATCTCCCCATTTACTCTACATGTAATATTCAGATTTTGAGCATTCCCAATACTGTTGTTATGCTCTATGCATGGGCCTATAGGACAAAAACCATCTAAATTTTTACCTTTAAACCACTGAACATGACGCCTCTGTATATCTCTTGCTGATACATCATTTATAATGGTATATCCAAATATGTATTTTTGTGCACTTTCTCTGGTAATATTCTTACACTCTTTACCTATTACTATGGCGAGTTCGGCTTCATAATCAACATTTTTTGTAGCATTCTCGTTAAGATG
>JAEZFR010000508.1 GCA_023417285.1 Bacillota bacterium | reverse complement strand
GTGCTCAGAAACATGAAATGTTTCGTCGAAGGGAACCTAGGGTTCCCTAGCGAACAAGAAAATATACTGAGCAAGATAAAATAATAAGCACTGAACGGATTTGCGAAGTAAATTTTCTTGCAAATATATTGACTATTGGGAAAAAGTGATGTATTATTGTATTAAGTGATTAATACAGTAATACATTAATACAGTTTTGAAGGAGTTATTGTAATGGAAAAGAGGTGATTAGTTTTGGGAAATGAGTACTTATCAAATGTGCCAATTTATATTCAGATAATGGATGAACTTAAGTTAAAAATTATTTCTGGGGTATGGGAACCGGGGCAGAGACTAAATTCAGTGAGAGAACTGGCTGTTGAGTTTTCTGTAAATCCAAATACAATGCAGAGAGCCCTTTCGGAATTAGAAAGAGAGGGGCTGCTATACACCGAGAGAACATCGGGGAGATTTGTTTCTTCTGAAAAGAATGAGATTGATAGGGCTCGTGATGAGCTCGGAGACGAGTATACAGATAATTATTTCATTAGTATGGAGAAGCTTGGTTATACAACTAATGAAATTGAACAATTGCTTGAAAAGAGGTTAAAGGAAAGGAAGGACAATAAATGATAAAGATAACTGGGCTCAGTAAGAGCTATTCAAAGAAAGTCGCGCTAAACAATATTAACTTAGAACTGAAATCAGGTACAATAATAGGTCTGCTAGGGCCAAATGGCTGTGGGAAGACCACCCTGATAAAAACAATTGCAGGGCTAATTCGTGATTACGAGGGAACAGTGACCATTGATAATCAGGCCCCGGGCCAATATACCAAGAGTATAGTATCCTACTTACCTGAGAAGACCTACCTTAGCGATTATAAAAAGCCGAAGGATGCAATTAATTTCTTTGAGGACTTTTATACTGATTTTGATAGGAAGAAAGCAGAAAAAATGTTGGAGCAATTCAAGCTGGACATTAATCAGCCTATAAAAAGCATGTCAAAGGGTATGCAGGAAAAAGTACAACTTATTCTGGTTATGTCCAGACGAGCAAAGGTATATTTGCTAGATGAGCCTTTAGGTGGCTTAGACCCTGCGTCCAGAAAGGCAATGCTTGACATAATTCTAAATAATTATAGTGATGATGCAGTTGTTCTTTTATCAACACATCTTATCCATGATGTTGAGAGGATATTTGATAGAGTGATAATGATAGGGCAAAGCAATGTATTAGTTGATGATTCGGTTGACAATATTAGAGAGAATACTGGTAAGTCAGTAGAGTCTCTGTTTGAGGAGGTTTTCAAATGTTAAGTAAATTGTTTAAGTATGAAATAAAAGATACCGTGAGAAGCTTTTCTATTCTGTTCGCAGTTGTTTTTCTTCTTGCCATTGTTTCTACATTAGCCCACTTTAGTAAGATTTCTGTGTTTAATGCTACATCGTCCGTATTATTAATAATAGCTTCTATTGCACTACCTGTAGTTACACTGGTCATGATAATTATTAGATATTATAAAAATATGTTTGGCAATGAAGGTTATTTGATGTTTACACTGCCAGTTAAATCTCAACAGCTACTTATTTCAAAAGCAGTTACATCAGTAGTATGGATGGTTTTAGCTGGAATTGCAGCAGTGGCAGCATTACTACTAGGGCTTTATTACTTGGGCGTTGTAGATATTTCTTTGCTAAAAGAAATATGGGGAGAGATAGAGAAAAATAATTTGGATAAGATTGTACTGGCAATTATACCAATGCTGATATTAAGTATTGTGTGGCTCATATGTCAGATTTTCTTCTCAATCACCTTATCAAATGTAAGGCCATTCTCAAATATGGGTCCTGCAGGAGCATTTGTAATCTTTATTGTAGCTTATATTGCATGCAGTATAGTTGAGAGTATTTTTGCGATACTTGCTCCTATCTCACTTACAATTAGTGATATGGGGGTTAAGCTTGGAACATCAAATATGGTTTCTTATATGATTGATAGCTTTAAGGGTACGCTGCCAAGTCATATCGTTGTTGGCCTAGGAGGTTATATATTTGTAATTATAATGGCTTCAGTAGGCTTCTACTTGAATGGCAGATTGCTAAATAGAAAGGTTTCTATAAGATAATGGTTTTGCACCACCATACTTACTATACAAATATATTTAGTAAGTAAAGGTGGTGCTCTTTACTTTTTTGACTCCTTAGTTTTGGGCTAGAGCATTGCTAAACTTCCTCATTAATTATAATAGGTTGACGCACAAGGATATACGACAAGCCTCTTTCTTCATAATAGTATATGTACCCATCTACAATATCATAGGTTATGTATCTACCAGAATATGAATTTATTATATATCCCGAGCTTACTACTTTTGATGTTTTTCCACTTCCATCACAAGCTATTGTTTTTAGATAACTTTCGCTTTGCGCTAAATAATATATACGGTTATTATCTATGCTATAGTTAGTAATCTTCTCATTTACTAATAATCTCTTGCCAGTTCCATCAGTTTTAATTCTATAAAGAAATTCATTTTGAATGTAATAAATATAGTCTCTATATATAGTAATACTCTTTACTTCCCCTGTAAGAAGTTGTTTTTTATTATTATTCTTATCATATTTTATTATTGCAGAATTTTGGGCAGTTTTTCTTATAAAAATTGTGTCTTTACAATTTATAAAATAATTGAGAAGCGGGTCTTGATAAAGTATTTGCTTGTTGGTACCATCTTTACGTGACGTATATAAAATGTTTGAATATCTATCTGTATAATAAATACTATCGTCACCAAGGCTATAATTTAGAATGTTTGTTACAAGTGTAACTACCTTATCAGGGTTATTTGCATCTATCATTTTTAGTGATCCAGTATTGTTATCTTGAAAATAAATAAGGTTTTCTGATACCTTTATATTATACGCTATATCACAAACAAAGTGCTCTTTGCCATCCTTATCTATGAAAAAGAACTTGCTAGAGCTATTGGTATAATAATCATTATGATTATAGAATACAAGGTCTCCAACAAAAAATACTTCTTTAATTTGTTTGTTATATTCCATTCGTTGTTTGCTGCTACCATCTCCTTTAGATCTCCAAATGTTAAGATTGCCATCTTTATCTGTATCATTATAGTATATATATCCATCTGCACAATACATAAATGTTCCATAATCCGCAAGGGTTGTTGTTTTTTTGGTATACACATTATAGCTGCAGATTCTAGAACCATCTACATAATAAAAGTAAGTATTATCATTGCCTAGATAATATCCCTTAATTGCATCCATGAAAGTTGATTTTTTTAGTTTTGTATCATAAACACACAATTTCTTGTCTTCGTTTTGATAAAATAAATACCTATCTATTGCACAAATAGGCACATCAGCACCTTGTATTAGTGTTTTGCTATTTGGGCTTTTTTCTTTGAAAAAATAAGTTTCAGAAGTGGTATTATTTTGATTAACATAGACACAATCTTTATACTTTGATGCAATATTCACTTGTACAGGTTCCTCATATTGGGGTGCTGCAATTACTGAGGCTGGAGAGGTAATAATTATTAAAGCTACAATTAGAACAGTCAGCTTTTTAATAAATCTACTCATAAATAAAGTCCCTTCAAAACATATTTTACCAATATTATATATTAGTGGAATAATTCATTGCAATAAAATCTTATTTTGTAGTCATAAATGTGGACAAAGCCCAATATCTATATATAAAGATTTATTCTAATGAGAACGGGGTGGAGTACATATGAAGTCAATAGATGAAGAAATTCTTCCATATCTGGGACAATCCCTAAGGCTAATCTTTAATAAAATGTGTCGGGAAAGCAAGGACAAACTTGAAGAGATAAGATTAAGAGCACAAAAGCCTCTAATGGTGTCTTGCAATGCTAATGATTGGTTTGTGACAGCGGACGGACGTATTTCAAAAAACTTTTTTGAAGCATATGAAGTAACTCAGCAAGATGTTTTCAGAGTAATTGAGCTCATGAGTGAGAACTCCATATATGCTTATCAGGACGAGATTACTTCAGGCTATCTCACTATCAAGGGCGGACATAGAGTGGGCTTAAGCGGAAAGGTCGTAGTAGCTGACAATAAGATTAAAAATATAAAGGAGTTTAATGGCCTCAATATACGTATTGCAAAAGAGATTACCGGCTGTGCACTGCCAGTGTTTAAATACATTATAAATGGGTCAGGAGACGTATACAACACCCTTGTTGTAGGTCCTCCTCAATGTGGTAAAACAACAATATTGAGAGATCTCACAAGACTACTAAGTAATGGAAGTGCAGAGCTAGATTTTAAAGGAATAAAAATAGGAGTGGTGGACGAACGCTCCGAAATTGCAGCATGTAACAGGGGTATTCCCCAGAATGATGTTGGAATGAGAACGGATGTGCTGGATGGTTGCCCTAAAAGCATTGGAATGGAAATGTTGCTTAGAAGCATGTCACCATTAGCAATAGTTACTGATGAAATAGGAGTACAGGGAGATAAAGATGCAATACTGAAGGTTCTTAATTCAGGTGTAAAAATTATTACTACCGCACACGGCTATAATATCTCTGAGCTAAAAATGAGAGAGGAACTGTTGCAGATAATTAAAAGCGGCATATTTGAAAGGTTCCTAGTTCTGAGCTCAGCAGAAGGACCGGGAACACTAGAAGAGGTGTGTGATGGGAGTATGAAAGTTTTGTACAAGAGAGGTAATTAAAATATGTTGATTCTAAAACTAATAGCTTCTGCTATCATACTTTGTTCTTGCGCTATTATTGGTTTTAGTCTTGCCAGGGATTGTGCAAAACGTCCAGTAGCACTACGAGAACTTCAGGCAGCATTACAAATGCTAGAAAACGAAATTAATTTTATGTCAAATTTGCTGCAGGACGCATTTGTTAGAATAGCCCAAGCCATAAATACTCAATCTTCAGTAATATTTACAACTACAGCTGAAAACTTAAGGGTGTTGGGGACACAGGCAAGCGAGGCTTGGGAAAAATCCATAAAGCAACATGCTCATCAATTGGGACTTAAATCAGAGGATATATCAATCTTGATATCATTTGGAAAGATGCTTGGAAGCTCAGATACAAATGGACAAATAAACAATATCAGACTTGCATCAGCCCAACTAAAATTACAGCAACAAAAGGCTGAGGATATGAAAAAGAAGAATGAAAAAATGTATAAAAGTCTGGGTGTATTAGGTGGTATGGCGGTAATTGTAATTTTGTTTTAACAGGAGTTACTAATGAAATTAACTCGTTTGCGTTTAGGTTTATCTTTTAGGAGGGACATTTATGGGGGTTGATCTGATTTTTAAAATAGCCGCAATAGGTATTTTGGTTGCTGTACTAAATCAAGTGCTAATAAGGTCGGGCAGGGAAGAGCAGGCTATGATGACAACTTTAGCAGGTATAATTGTAGTTTTGCTTATGGTGTCAAAGGAAATAGCAAATTTATTTGACACAGTAAAGACAATGTTTCATTTCTAAACTACAGATAATGAGGTGACATAGCATGGATATACTTCAGATTGTCTGTATTGGCATAATTGCGGTTATACTATCCGCAACAATAAAGGCACAGCGACCCGAAATAGCCTTGCAGGTAAATATAATAACAGGTATTATCATTTTTTTGGTTGTTGCAGTAAAGCTATCTGTAGTTATTGAGTTCATAGAAGATTTCAGCAAAAAGGCAGATATTGATTTTACATATATTACTATTCTTTTGAAAATTGTTGGAATTGCGTATATTGCTGAATTTGGAGCAGAGGTGTGCAAGGATGCCGGTGAATCCTCAATAGCTTCAAAGATTGAGCTAGCAGGAAAGGTTACAATAATGATTCTATCAGTACCAATCATTAGCTCACTATTGGATATGGTTGTCAAGCTGATGACTCAGCATTAATTAGGCATTATGTAAGGCTTGGGTTTTTAATGCAACAGCTTAACTACAAAAGGAAGGATAAATCGCACATGAGGAATACAAAAAGAAAAAAACTACTCATAATTTCATTTGTGGTTTTACTGTTTACTTGCCTTACAACAGGATATATTTATGCAGATACTGAAAAAAGTGACATTTTCGTAAGTAGCGATATTTCTGAAAAAGGCAGTAATCCTATAAGTGTCGGTACTTCTGAAATAAGCAATAATTCTAAAAGTGGCGGTACTTCTGAAAAAAGTAATAATTTTGAAAGTGACGCTACTTCTGAAAGGGACAGTAAAAATCAGCAAGACCAAACGGAGAAAATAATAGATCAACAGCTGCAGGCCTCTGATTCAAAAGATATTATCAGTAACGTAAAAAAGTATTACTCACAGGATTCAACTAAAATTTTCCCTGATTTCGATCCTGAGAAGATATTAACGCAGGCTGCAAAAGGGGACTTTAAATTTAGCATTACCGATATGTTAAACAGAACAGTGAGATACCTTTTAAGTGAAGTATTTCTTAATATTGATGTTTTAGTAAAGATTATTATCCTTGCAATCCTTTGTGCTATTCTCAAAAATCTTCAAAACTCTTTTTTGAGTGAAAGTGTGGGGGAACTTGCTTTCTTCGTTTGCTACATTGTAATAGTATCAGTTCTCATGGTTAGTTTTACCACGGCCATGAAGATGTGTATGTCCATTATAGACAATATGGTTTCCTTCATGCACGCAATAATACCTTTGCTAATATCTTTATTGGTTTCAACGGGCAACATTTCATCAGCCGGCATTATACAGCCCTTACTTATTGTATTGGTTGAAATTAGCGCTACACTAATTAAGAATTTTTTTATACCGCTAGTATTTTTGGTGACAGTGCTCAATATAGTTAACAATATATCTGACAAGCTTCAGTTAACTAAGCTTTCAGGCTTTATAAAACAGATTTGCTCATGGGGCTTGGGAATTATACTAACAGTTTTTATTGGTATTGTTTCCATACAAGGATCAATGGGTGCTGTGGTGGATGGTGTAACAAGTAAAACTGCAAAATATGCTCTGGGAACCTTTATTCCTGTAGTGGGAAAATATTTGGCAGATGCGGCGGATACTGTGGTGGGCTGCACTCTTGTTATTAAAAATGCCTCAGGCATTGTAGCCATGATAGGCGTGATTTTAGTATGTCTTGCACCTTTGCTAAAAATCCTTGCATTAGTTATCTTGTACAAGCTTACTAGTGCACTGGTAGAACCTATATCTGATAAAAAAATTACAAATTGTCTAAGTGATATGGCAGCTTCACTTACCTACATACTAGGGCTAACTGCCGCTATTGCAGTAATGTTTTTGATAGCTATAACCGTTGTAATAAACACCACTAACCTATCTGCAATGATTAGATAAACGTATTTGATTAAATAGATTTGGTACAAGGAAATAAGGTTTGTTATTTATTTAGATAGTGGAATATTGATTAGTAGTTTGTAAGGATTGTTCATTTGATAGCTTATGTAGAAATCATTGAACAGATAGAGGGGTAATTATGCTGAGCTTTTTGAGTTCTTGGGTCATTAATATTGTAACCGTTTCAATAATTATTGTTTTATTTGAGATGCTGATGCCTAATAGCAAAACGAAAAAGATTATTAATCTTGTAACAGGATTTATACTCATCATTGCTATAATAAATCCTTTTTTGTCTCTTAAAACATCGAATGTTAATATAGCGGACCTTGCCCTTCAAGAAAGTGGCTATTTGGATAAAAAGGAGATTGAAAATAGCAGTAAGTATATGGACAAAACCCAAATGAGCCAGATTACAGAGGTATACAAGAAAAAGGTCTGTGAGAATATAAGGGGTCAGCTTGATAAAATGGATGGAATAGCACAAGCAACGGTTAGTGTCGATATAGACGAAAATATGGAATCCCAATCATTTGGGGAGGTACAGAAGGTGTATATTACCATAAAAAAAGGAGTGAAAACAGAGGATAATAAGGCTATTAAACCGGTAATTGTAGTGAATAAAGTAGATATTAGCATAAAAAAGGAAAGCAAAAAAACAGTAGTTGATTTTGGAGAGCAAAAGCTACAAGATTCAGTGAAAGAGAATATTAATAAAACTTTTCAAATAGATACAAAAAATATATTTGTAAATTTTTCATAAAGTAGGAGGGGAATAATATGGATATATTAAAAAAAATGGCTAAAAAGTGGAGGGGCAAACTCAGTAAGTTGTCGACAAAGACCATCATAAAAAATACTGCTGTTGTAGCAGCTCTTGCTGCGATACTGCTGATAGGAGCAAGTGAGTTTTTTGATAAACCTGCAAGTGTAGAAAATAGTGTTTTATCTCAGGGAGAGAATGCCCAGCAAAGTGTAGGGGTATCAAAACAGGTTCAAAACGATGACCGTGAGCTGGATCAAAATGTTTCTGATATTTTGTCCAAAATAGATGGTGCTGGTAAGGTAGACGCATTTATTACCTATTATTCAAGTAAAGAGTCTGTACCCGCTATGGATGAAAAAACAACTGATAGCGATACTCAAGAAAAAGATAAGGAAGGAGGTTCGAGAAGCATAAAGCAAACCGATAAGCAAAAGCAGGTAATCTATGAGGAGAGTGGTGGCGCAAAGAAACCATTTGTCACTAAAGAGCTTGCTCCTCAAGTCAAGGGCGTAGTAATTGTCGCTGATGGTGCAGCAGATATAGAAGTTAAGAGTAATCTAATAAATGCAGCCACAGCTCTTTTGGATTTACCTGCACATAAGGTACAGGTCTTTAAGAGAAACAATAAATAAAAATAATTTTTCAAAACAGAAATAAAGTGACAAGCACAAGAATATACATAATCTTGAGATTAGCAGTAGTCCAGAAGGTAGAATATTTTCTGGAGCAATAAATATTTTTTGATAGGAGGGTCATTCAAATGAAATTCTTAAAGAGAAAACAGATCATCGTATTATCTTTGGTGTTAATGCTTGTGGTGGCAGGCTATCTGCAGTATAGCTACAACAAGAGCTCGCAATTCAGCGAGGGAGATGCTACACAAATTGGCGACGCAGTATACGTTGATAACCAAGGGGTATCCACTGACGAAACAACTGCTCAGGGTGATACACAGACAGCGACCGCTGATACAAATGCAACCACAGCTGATGCAAAGGCTGGAGATGCAGCTAAGTCAGTTAGCTCAGATGCTAAGACTGCAGTGGCATCAAAGGAAGCTAATAGCTTTTTTGCACAGGCAAAGATGGATAGAGAAGTAGTGAGAGGTAAGGACATCGAAACAATGAAGGGCGTAGCTGAAGACCAGCTTGCTTCTAAGGATGCGAAGTCAAAGGCATATGAAAAAATGATGAAGATAGTTGAAACCTCACAAAAAGAAATGAGGATTGAAACGCTAATTAAGGAAAAGGGTTATAATGATGTAGTAGCACTTTTCGGAGATGATGGGACAGTTGATGTAATAGTCAAGACTCCTGCAATCTCAAAGACAGATGCAGCAAACATAGCTGATATAGTTATGAGACAAGGAAATGTTGCTCTGAACAAAATAGTAATAAAGCCTATGTTTTGAGAAAATAGAGGTTTTGGCTTAGAATACAATTTGGGTACAATGTAAAAACATTAATTTAAATAGGACTTAGGGGCTAGTGCTGAGCATTTGCTCCTTTTTTATTTAAATTAAATATGCAGTTTTTTTTGATTTATATATATAAAGAGTCATTTCATAATACCTTGGGAAATATAAATAATATAGATTCTTTAATCATTTGATATATTGTGGTTAAAATGATATAATTTTTTTAAAACTATTTCTTCAATAGTTTCACTTTTGTTGAGAAAGGATTGAAGGTTTGGATGGAAGAGTTAACCAATGTTGTTGATGATATGGGTACAGTAAAGATTTCAGAAGAGGTTGTAGCCATTATTTCTGGCGTTGCAGCTACTGAAGTGCCTGGTGTCGCTGGTATGAGTGGTGGTATTGCTGGTGGTATTGCTGAAATCCTCGGTAGAAAGAACCTTTCAAAGGGAGTTAAGGTTGAAGTCGGAGAGAAGGAAGCTGCCATTGATTTATATATAATTGTTGAATATGGAGCGAGAATACCTGAAGTTGCATGGGATATACAAGAAAAGGTCAAGACAACTGTTCAGAATATGACAGGTTTGAATGTGGTAGAAGTAAATATCCATGTTCAGGGTGTTAATTTTGAAAAAGATATTGCCAAAAAAGAACAGGAAACAAAATAAGTATTGATTGTGTTGGCTATAATTTAATATATAATACTACTCAAGGGGCACTTATGATGCCCTTTGATTATATTATTTAATATTTTGCCATTTATTTGTTGCCTATAAATTGCATTTTGGCAGCGTTTCTAATATAATAAGTGGTGAATTTTACTATTTTGAAAAGAGGTGACGTTTTTTAATGAACATCATTTTGAGAGTGTTGCTTGCAATTTATGCATTTTTTCTAACGATTGCATCATTATTTGCCATGTTGGTAACTATAAGGTCGGATTTACTTACTAAGACGTATATATACTTATTTTATGATGTTTTGAACTACAGAAATCCATCTATTATTATGTTCATTATAGCTTCTATTTTCTTCTGCCTAAGTCTGACATTTTTGCTTTCTGGATTTAAGCCTGAAGGGGACAAAAAAGCAATAGTAAAGTACAATAAGAATGGCGATATTCGTATTACCTTGAACTCTATAGAAAATATTGCTCTTGCTACATCGAGAAAGCTTAATGGAATCAGAGATTCAAAGGCATACGTTTATAAAAGCGGAGAAGGTGTTGTTATTACTGTAAAGGCAATTGTGCTGCCAGAAGTAAATGTACCAACTCTGTCTGAGGACATGCAGTTTAAAGTTAAAAGTGCTGTTGAAGATTGTACAGGAGTGAGAGTAGATAGCGTAAGAGTTATAATAGAAAGTATTTTTACAGGTTACAAGGCAGCTAGAGTGGAATAGAAGAGGGGGTGGGTAGCTTTGGATAAACAAATTCTGCTTCAGTTTTACAAATCCTACAAAGGAGAAATATTAGGTGCAGTAATTGGGTTTGTTTTAGCAGTTACAGTTTTGCTACTAGGTATATTA
>JAEZFR010000405.1 GCA_023417285.1 Bacillota bacterium | reverse complement strand
TATTTTAAAGCAATTTAGCAAAAATGATGCTGCATTGCTTGAAAAAAGAAGAGCATGGAAGAAAAAGAGCTTTGATATAGAATCTAAGAAATTTAAAGAATAGATATAAACATTAATGGCACACAATAGAGAAATGAGGCGGGGGCAATGATATTATCACAATACGCAAACGGCAAAACTAGAGTAATGGGTTTGCTGGGCAATCCTGTTTCTCAGACAAAATCACCATTTATTCAGAACACATTATGTAGAGAATATAGTATAAATGCGATATACCTGCCGTTTGAAGTGACTCAAGATAATCTGGGCACTGCTGTTGCTGGGCTTAGAGCACTTGACTGCCTTGGGTTCAATGTCACAGTCCCTTATAAGCAGGAAATAATAAAATACCTCGATAGGGTTGACGATGAAGCACTTGAAATGGGAGCTGTAAATACAGTTAAAAATGAAGGCGGTTGCTTAATCGGATATAATACTGATGCCGATGGTTTTCTTATGGATTTGAGTAATAATCTCGCATCAAATATTAGTGAAAAGAGAATTATGGTTCTTGGTGCCGGAGGCACGTCAAGGGCTATTTGCCTCAAGCTTGCCAAGTCTGGCGTTTCTCACCTTACAATAGCAAATAGGACAATTCAGAAGGCGGGGCAAATAGCGGCACTTGTTGAGCAGTATGCGCCTACATCAACTGTTTCGCCGACAGATAAATTATTTTTGGAGCTATTAAATAGCAGTGATATTATTATAAACACCACTCCGGCTGGTATGAGTACAACTGGGGGAGGAATGCCTTTTGATTACCCTTTTGTTTTTTCTCCAAATCAGATGATTTATGATGTTATATATAATCCAGAATTTACTCAATTGCTTAATTCAGCTAAAAAAGCCGGTTGCAAGGTATGTAACGGGTTAGGAATGCTTATAAATCAGGCAGTATTAGCATTTCAAATTTGGACAGATAAAAAGGTTGAAAATAATTTTTCACAAGAATTAATAAAAGTTATCAGAGAATTAGAGGATTTATAACAAAAATATCGAATTAATAAAATTGGTTATATTTTCTATTCTGATTACATTCTCTAGGGGGTAAATAATATGGAACAGTTAAAAAATTATATGGAAGAAATAGTACTTAACCTTATGGAAGGCGTTCTTGATGATATCAATATGTGTAAGTGCGAGACATGTGTTATGGACATTGCTGCACTTGCTCTAAATGATTTGCCGCCAAAATATATTGTTACAGAAAAGGGAGAGTTGTATTCTAGAGTCAATTCACTCAAGAGTCAATTTGAAGTAGATGTAATAGCAGCCATTACAAAAGCGGCAGTTCTTGTTAAGAGATCCCCAAGGCACAAATAAATTTAAATATTTGTATTAATAATGAATAAAGTGTTTGTTCTAACCAAAAGAAAACGAGCCTATTTGGCTCGTTTTAGTATCTTTATGGTTTTAGTTTGTTTTGACTTTTACTGGTTTTAGTTTGCTTTGACTTTTACTGGTTTTTGATTTGCTTTATGGTTTGTCAGTTCCTTCGCCCTTCGAATCTGACTGTGAATTAGAAGGATTCTTGGTGCTGGTAGAAGGCTTTTTAGTTGTGGTTGGTTTGCTAGTAGTACTTTTGCTTGGTTCCTTTTCATTGGAATCAGGGTCAGGTGTTGCAATTCCTTTGTCAGAAGCAAAATATTCCTTGATGACATCTTCTGATGGAAGTGCTTCCTTGGTCTCTACATTGACCATTGTATTATTGTAAATATAGAACCAGCCAGAACTCAAGCTCTTATCATCACCACCTAATCTGAATGATGTTAATGTATCAGGTGAGATGTGTATTACTCCCTGTGCTAGAGAGAGCGCATCGTTTAACTTCATATTGGTAACCATATTTGAAAAAGCATAATTTAAAACTGAGTTATACCTTGGAAGGTATTGAAGAGTTAACTTCTGTGCCATAAATTCCTTCAAGAATTTTATCTGCATTTCTGTTCTTTTAATATCACTGCCATCGTAATACTGCTTTAGCTCACTTGTATATTTACCGCTTGGCTTTCGGAAGCGTAATAGCTGTTCAACCTTATCTCCGTCCAAATGCTGATAACCTTTTTTGAGATTAATATACAATCCTTGAGAGGGGTCACTGTACTTCATATCTGTTGGTACATCGAAATATACTCCTCCAAGCATATCAGTAATTTTCTTGATTGCCTCAAGGTTTATATGAACGTAATAATTAATATTTATACCTGTCAAATTGCTAACCACTTGAGCGGCATATGCAGCACCTTCGTGTTTTCTTCCTCCTGCACCATATGCAGCATTAATCTTTGGAAGGGTTTTATTCTTTAATGTAACCCTTGTATCGCGGGGTATTGTCAACAGGCTTAACTTATTATTCTTTGGGTTATAATTAACAACTATCATTGAGTCTGTATTTCCAGTATTATCACCAACAAGAAGAAGGAAATTCATAGGCTTTTTATCTGCTATTAACCCATCTAATATGCCAGGAACACCATTCCCGCCATAACCACTGCTGTTGCTATTTATATATAACATAAAGAAGGATCCTAAGCAAAATAGGAAACATCCTAACGCTATACTAATAATATAAAAAAACTTGCGCGTATTCATTTAAAAACCTCAATCTTTCTAATTTGCATATAATTATATCATGTGTTGAAAAATATTGCTCTTAAGATATATTCAAATCTAAAACTAAATATATAATTTAAGATGTAAATATTTTTAGTAATTACCACTTTTTTATTATGCTTTAAAATCAGCTAAAGGATTGCTTTCAATAGCCTTTTTAAGTTGAGCATTATCGACATGAGTATAAATCTCAGTAGTTTTTATACTTTCATGCCCTAATATTTCTTGAAGTGAGCGAATATCTACGCC